>NZ_JBHYTK010000173.1:0-16537 GCF_042749255.1 Streptomyces sp. NPDC059524
CCTGGAGATGCGCACTTCGTGCGCCATCTCCATCGAGCGCTGACGCATCGGGGAAATGCGGCGCGAAGCGCCATGCATTTCAGGGGCGCGGGGAACTGCGCGACCAGCCCCCACCGGAGCCGCAGCCGAACAACAGCCCCACGTGGCGCCCACCCCATGCCCCACCCCCCGCCGGAGGCCCCCTCAGAACCCCCGCCGCGGCGGCCCGAGCGGCTCCCCGCCCGGCCGCCCACCCCCCTCGTCCCCGTCCTCGGGCAGCGCGGCGACCCGCTGCTCGAGCCGGGCGAGCTCCGCCCGCACCCCTTGGCCGTGCCCGTCGTCGCCCAGCGCTCCGAGCCCGGCCCGGGCCCGGGCGAGATGGCTGCGGGCGGCGCCGGGCCGGCCCAGCTTCACGTAGTCCGCCGCGAGGCTGAGATGCAGCTTCGGATACAGGGAGCGCAGCGCGAGCGACCCCTCGTGCGCGGCGGCCCCGCCCCGGGTGCGGGAGTCCGCGGCGGACAGCGCCCGCAGGTCCCAGGCCAGCTCGTCGTCCGGGTCGTCCTGCGTGTCGGCCATGTAGTGCGCGAGGGTGCAGCGGTGCAGGGGGTCGCCGTACTCGCCGATCTCCGCCCACAGGCCGAGGAAGCGGTCGCGCGCCTCCTCGCGGTCACCGGCGTGGGCCAGCATGACCACCTGCCCGATGCGGGTCATCATGGCGTCGTCCGCCGCCTGCTCACGCTGCTGTGCCACTGGCTCCTCCAAGCGCTGTCCCCGATCGCGTGCGGCGCACACCCGTCGACGCTAACGGCCGCCGCCCGCGATCCCCGGCAGGCACGGCTCAGCCCAGATCGGGGATCTGCCAGTCGATCGGGTCGTGGCCCTGGGCCTTGACCGCCTCGTTGATCTGCGTGAACGGCTGGGAACCGAAGAACTTCTTCGCGGACAGCGGCGAGGGGTGGGCGCCCTTCACGACGAGGTGCCGCTCGGTGTCGATGAGGGGGAGCTTCTTCTGCGCGTAGTTGCCCCACAGGACGAAGACACAGGGGTCCGGGCGGTCCACGACGGCGCGGATCACGGCGTCGGTGAACTTCTCCCAGCCCTTGCCCTTGTGCGAGTTGGCCTCGCCGGCCCGGACGGTCAGCACCGCGTTGAGCAACAGGACGCCCTGCTCGGCCCACGGCATCAGGTACCCGTTGTCCGGGATGGTGGTGCCGAGCTCGGCCTGCATCTCCTTGTAGATGTTCCGCAGCGACGGCGGGGTCTTCACGCCGGGCCGCACCGAGAAGCACAGACCGTGTCCCTGGCCCTCGCCGTGGTACGGGTCCTGGCCGAGGACGAGGACCTTGACCTTGTCGTACGGCGTCGCGTCGAGGGCGGCGAAGACCTGGTCGCGCGGCGGGTAGACGGGACCCTTCGCGCGCTCCTCCTCGACGAACTCGGTGAGCTCCTTGAAGTAGGGCTTCTGCAGCTCCTCGCCGAGGACGCCGCGCCAGGACTCGGGCAGCATCGCGGTGTCGGTCACGTCAACAACCTCCGGGGTACGGTCACTTGCCCGGCCGGGCGCGGAGAAGTCCCGCGCCCGGCCGGTTCGACAACACCCCTGAACCTACCGGCGCCCACTGACAGTCGGCGCCGGGGATCCCGTGCGGACCTCGCTCACCAGCTGGTCTTGCGGGACAGCTCCCACATCATCATGATCGTCGACGGGTCCAGGGCCCGCTCGCCGCCGGAGATCTCGTCGCTGGCCGCGATGTACTGCTTGCCCTGCCACAGCGGCAGCAGCCGCGCGTCCTGCGCCATGATCTGCTGCGCCCGCTCGAACTGCCGCACCACGGCCCCGCGGTCGCTCTCCTGGCGCGACTGCGGCAGCAGCCGGTCGGTGATCTCCGGCGACAGGTACGGGGTGCTCAGGGCGTTCTCCTGGCCGACGAACGGCGCGATGAAGTTGTCCGCGTCGGGGAAGTCGGGGAACCAGCCGCGGCCGAACACCGGGTACTCGCCCTCGCGGTAGCCCGCCTCGTAGGTCTTCCAGGGCCGGCTCTTGAGCGTCACCTTGAAGAGCTTGGACTCCTCGAGCTGCCGCTTGATCTCCTGGAACTCGGGCGCGGTCTGGGAGCCGTACCGGTCCGTGGTGTACCAGAGGGTGAGCGGGACGGGCGTGGTGATGCCCGCGTCCGACAGGATCCCGGCGGCCTTCGTGGCGCTCGGGTCGCCGAAGTCGTCGAAGAAGTCCGTGGTGTGGCCCGTGAGGCCCTTGGGGACCATGGAGTACAGCGGCTCGACGGTGTCCCGGTAGACCTCGTGCGCGATGGCGCCCCGGTCGATCACCTGGGCGACGGCCCGGCGCACGGCGCGCTTGCCGGCCCACGGGTCCTTCGGGTTGAAGACGAGGTAGCTGATCTCGGTGCCCGCGCCCTCGACCAGCTGCAGGCCCTCGGAGCCGTGCTTGGCCTGGAGGTCGACGACGTCGGACGCGCCGAGTCCGCGGAAGGTCGCGTCGATCTTCTTCGCCTTGAGGGCGGCGACCATGTCGGCCGAGTCCTCGAAGTAGCGGATCGTCACGGCGTCGTTCTTGCGGTCGGCGAAGCCGTCGTAGTGCTCGTTCTTCACCAGGACGGCCTTGTCGCCCTCGGTGTAGGAGTCGAGCGTGTAGGGCCCCGAGCCGGTGATCCCGCCGTCCTCGCGGAGCTTGTCGGCCGGGTACTCCTTCGGGTCCACGATCGACATCGCCGGGGTGGCGAGGACGAACGGGAACGTGGCGTCGGTCTTCTTGAGGTGGAAGGTCACCTCCCGGTCGCCCTTGGTGGTGACGCGGTCGAGGCTGCCGAGCAGTCCGACGGGTCCGCCCTTGACCCCGATCTTGCGGATCCGGTCGATGGAGTACTTCACGGCGGCGGCGTCGAGCTTGTCGCCGTCGGAGAACTTCATGTCCTCGCGCAGGGTGCACCGGTACTCGCGGTTGGCGGCGTCCTCGAAGGCGCACTCGGCGGCGTCGGGTTCCGGCTGGGCGGCTCCGGAGGGGAAGGCGACGAGGGTCTGGTAGACGTTGCGGTACAGCTCCCAGGAACCGTCCCAGGAGGCCGCGGGATCGAGCGTGCTGGGCGCGCTCGTCGTTCCCACGACGATGGGCTCCGCATCCTCGGAGCCGCCTGATTCCATCAGTCCGCACCCGGCGAGCAGGGATATGGACGCAGTCGCCGCCAACGTACGGGGGGCAAGCAACCGTTTGAACACGCGCACGCTCCTCGATCGGACATGCCAAGGGGTCGGCAGACCATATCGCAGAGCCCCGCCGGTTGAACCGCTTGTTCCGGCGGGGCTCTTCAAGTGCGAGGACGTTTGTCAGCCGTTGTCAGCCGACGCCCTTTTCATCGTTCTCAGCCGACGCCGGCGTTGAGGAAGATGCCGCCGTCGACGACCAGGGTCTGACCCGTGATCCAGTCGGACTGGCTCGAGGTGAGGAACGCGGCGGCGCCGCCGATGTCCTCGGGCACGCCGAGCCGGCCCAGCGGGTAGGAGGCCGCGACCTCGGCCTCCCGGCCCTCGTACAGGGCCTCGGCGAACTTGGTCTTCACGACCGCCGGGGCGATCGAGTTGACCCGCACCATCGGGGCGAACTCGTGGGCGAGCTGCATCGTCAGGTTGATCATGGCGGCCTTGCTGATGCCGTACGCGCCGATGAAGGGCGAGGCGGAGACGCCGGCGACCGACGCGATGTTCACGATCGCGCCGCCGTTCTCCTTCTGCCAGGCCTTCCAGGTCTGCTGGGCGAAGCCGAGCGCCGAGACGACGTTGGTCTCGAAGACCTTGCGGGCCACGTCCAGGTCGAGGTCGGCGATGGGGCCGAAGACCGGGTTGGTGCCGGCGTTGTTCACCAGGTAGTCGACGCGGCCGAAGGCCTCCATCGTGCGCTCGACGGCGACGGCCTGGTGCGCCACGTCGTGGGCCTTGCCCGCCACGTGGATCACGCGGTCGGCGCCGAGGGACTCGACGGCCTCCTTGAGGGCGTCCTCGCCGCGGCCGGTGATGCAGACGCGGTCGCCGCGCGCGACGAGGGCCTCCGCGACGCCGTAGCCGATGCCGCGGCTCGCACCGGTGACGAGGGCGACCTTGCCGGAGAGCGGCGGGAGTTCGGTGGTGCTCATGTCGGTTGCCTCCGGGGTCAGTTGAGCGGGCCGCCGGCCACGTACATGACCTGGCCGGAGACGAAGCCGGCCGCCTCGCCGGTGAAGAAGGCGATGGCGTTGGCGATGTCGTCCGGGCGGCCCACGCGCTGCACCGGGATCTGGGTGGCGGCGGCGGCCTGGAAGTCCTCGAAGCCCATGCCGACGCGCTCGGCGGTGGCCTTGGTCATCTCGGTGACGATGAAGCCGGGGGCGACGGCGTTGGCGGTGACGCCGAACTTGCCGAGCTCGATGGCGAGGGTCTTGGTGAAGCCCTGCAGACCGGCCTTGGCGGCGGAGTAGTTGGCCTGGCCGCGGTTGCCGAGCGCCGAGGAGGAGGACAGGTTCACGATGCGGCCGAACTTGGCCTCCACCATGTGCTTCTGGACGGCCTTGGACATCAGGAACGCGCCGCGCAGGTGCACGCTCATGACGGTGTCCCAGTCGGAGACGCTCATCTTGAACAGGAGGTTGTCGCGCAGCACGCCCGCGTTGTTCACGAGGATCGTGGGGGCGCCGAGCTCGTCGGCGATGCGCGCGACGGCGGCCTCGACCTGCGCCTCGTCGGAGACGTCGCAGCCGACGGCGAGGGCCTTGCCACCGGCGGCGGTGATCTGCTCGACGGTGTCCTTGCAGGCGGCCTCGTCGAGGTCGATCACGGCGACGGCGCGGCCCTCCTGGGCCAGACGGATCGCGGTGGCGGCGCCGATGCCGCGCGCCGCTCCGGTGACGATCGCTACGCGCTGCTCAGTGGTGGACATGCTGTTCGGTCTCCTCGCCCTAGAGGTCGGCCGCTTCGCTCCGGTGCGGGTGAGCGACCGCTTAGTACCTTGTGCGGGTGACGCTAGAAGCCCTGGCACGCGGTGTCAACGTACCCACCGCGTGCCCCTGATCACTCACGCCTCCGGACAGCCGCCGGAAGCGGGCCGTGGACGCGCCGTTCAGCGCACGAGCTGGTCGAGCAGCCGCTCGGCCTCGGCCGCCGGATCGGCGGTCAGACCCGTGTGCACCGGGCCGGGCTGGACGACCGTCGAGCGCGGGGCGATGAGCCAGCGGTAGCGGCGGCCCGCGTCGTCGTCCGCGGCCTGCCCGGAGGCGGCGCCGCCCTCGCAGTGCCGCTCGATCGCGCCGAGGAGGGCGCGCACGCCGGCCACGTCGGCCTCGGGGTCGAGGGCGAGGAGGCGGCGCTCGTCCAGGTGGGTGAGGGCGGCGACGAAGGACCGGGCGCGGCAGTACACGACCACGCCGGCGTTCATCTGTTCGCCGCGCTCGACGCGGGGCACCACACGCAGGAGGGCGTACTCGAAGACGTCGCGCTCGCTCATCGGCCGGCTCCCGGGGTCAGCCAGCCCGGCGCGCTCGGCCGGGCCTGGTCCGCGCCGCCCTCGGGCAGCGTGATGCGTTCGTGGATCGTGGCCACGCGCGCGTGCAGCGTCTCCACGTAGGCGCGGCGCACGGCGTCGGGCGAGTCGAATCCGGGCTCGTCCGTGAGCCACACGTCGGGCACGTCGGCGACGGCCGCGGCGAGCACTGCCTCGGTGACGCGCGGCGCGAGTTCGGCGGCGGCCGCGGCGATGTCGGGGGCGTACCGGGCGAGGGCGTGGTCGCTCGCGTCGTACGGCTTGTCGGCCCAGGCCGGGGCGCCCCGCCAGTTGTGGTGCCAGATCATGCCGGCGCCGTGGTCGATGAGCCACAGGTCGCCGTGCCACACGAGCATGTTCGGGTTGCGCCAGGAGCGGTCGACGTTGTTGATCAGCGCGTCGAACCAGACGACGCGGCCGGCCTCCAGCGGGTCCACGCCGTATGCGAGCGGGTCGAACCCGAGGGCGCCGGACAGGTACCGCATCCCGAGGTTCGTGCCGCCGCTCGCCTTGATGAGCCCCTGCACCTCGGGGTCGGGCTCACCCAGTCCGATCACCGGGTCGAGGTCCAGCGCGACGAGCTCCGGCACCCGGAACCCGAGCGCCCGCGCGAGCCGCCCGCAGATCACCTCGGCGACCAGCGTCTTGCGCCCCTGTCCCGCGCCGGTGAACTTCATGACGTACGACGCGAGATCCTCGGCCTCGACGAGCCCCGGCAGAGAGCCCCCCTCACGCAGGGGGACGACATACCGCTTCACAGCGACTTCATCCAGCATCCGCCCAGGCTATACGGGGTCCCCACACCCCAAGGACCGACTCCGCACCTACCCCCACATCCCCATACCGACCTCCTCGAACAGAGCGGGCCACTCACTGTCTCCGGAGAACGGCAAGGGTCGCGCCGACCTCTCGCCACGGTGGGCACCGACCGACTCATCGACACGGCGCCGGTTCCGCGACCGGCACCGGGGCGGAGCAGCGCGACCATGCCGTGCCACCCCGCCCCATCAGCCCCGCTACCAGGACGACTTGGTCACGCCGGGGAGGTGGCCCGCGTGGGCCTGGGTGCGGACGTTCACTCGGGAGAGGCCGAACTTGCGGAGGTGGCCTCGGGGGCGGCCGTCGGTGCTGTCACGGTTGCGGACGCGGGTGGCGCTCGCGTCGCGGGGCTGGCGGCGCAGCTCCGTGCGGGCGGCGGCCTTCTCGTCGTCCGTCGCGCGCGGGGACGCCAGGACGGCCTTCAACGCGGCGCGGCGCAGCGCGTACCGGGCCACGATCCGCTTGCGCTGTTCGTTCTTCGCGATCTTGCTCTTCTTCGCCATCAGACACGCTCCCCTCGGGCCCGGATCCGGGCGACGGCCGCCTCGACGCCGATGACGTCCACGGTCTTGATGCCGCGCGCGCTGAGCCGCAGCCGGACGTGGCGCCCCTCGCCGGGCAGCCAGTAGCGCTTGTTCTGGATGTTGGGGTCGAAGCGGCGTGAGGTGCGCCGGTGCGAGTGGGAGATCTTCTTGCCGAAGACCGGCCGGGCGCCGGTCAGTTGGCAGTGCGCGGACATACGGATGCTGCCTCTCTCTGGATCGGCCGGCCGCACCGCGGCTTACCGATAATGGAAATCATTGTCGTATGCTACCCGCCATGACCCCTACCGAAGAACCCCCGATGCCGGTGGTGATCGTCGGCGGACTGCACACCGACGCCCGTCGCGCCGCGGTCGAACGGCTGCTGCGCGAGGTGCCCAGCAGTGTCGCCCTGCACCACGACCTGTCCGCGGGACCGACGGGCACGGTGCGCCGCGGCGTCCGCGACGCCACGGGCGAGACCGCCTGGGGCGAGACGCCCCTCGTCAACGACTGCGCCTGCTGCGCCCTGCGCGAGGACCTCGTGCCCGAGCTGGAGCGACTGGCCGCCAGCGGACTGACCCGCCTGGCGATCGTGGAGCTGTGGGACTCCGTGGAGCCGCGCGCCATGGCCGAGGTCGTCGCCGCGCACGGCCACGACGCGTTCCGCCTCGCGAACGTGCTGACGGCCGTCGACCCCGCCCTCGTCCTGCCCTGCCTGACCAACGGCGACGACCTCGCCGAGGCGGGTCTCGCCGCGGCCGCCACGGACCGGCGCACGGTCGCCGACACCTTCGCGCGGCAGCTGGAGTACGCCCCCGTCCTCGCCGTCACCGACAGCCCCGACGCCGGGCTCGACGACCTCGCGCTCCTGCGCCAGCTCCACCCCACGGCGACCCATGTCCGCGTGGAGTCGGGGAGGTTGGGCGGCGCCGCGCTCGCCGGATTCGACGTGGGCGCGGCGGCCGCGGCGCAGCATCCGGCCTGTGCCCGGCTCCCCCACGACTGTGACGAGCAGGGCGTCAGCACCCTGGTCTGGCAGCGCCGCCGCCCGTTCCACGCCGGTCGCCTCTTCGAGGCCCTGGAGGACCTGTGCTGCGCGGCGGCCCGCAGCCGCGGACGGTTCTGGCTCGCGGACCGGCCCGACAGTCTGCTCGCCTGGGACGCCGCGGGAGGCGCCCTGTGCGTGGAGAACGCCGGGCCCTGGATGGCCGCGCTGCCGGACGCCGCCTGGGAGTTGATGCCGGCCGAACGCCGCACCGCGGCCGCCCTCGACTGGCATCCCGAGCACGGCGACCGCTGCCAGCACCTCGTCTTCACCTCACCCGACCTGGACCGGACGGGGCTGCTCTCGCTGCTCGACTCCTGCCTGCTCACCGACGACGAACTCGCCTCGGGCCCGGCCGCGTTGCCGCGCCCCACCGGCTTCGACCACCTGCTCGACGCCGCCTGACCCGCCCCAGCACACCGAGGAGACCCCCATGGCCCGCACCGGCAAGCTCGCACCCGCCCGCAAGAACCGCCCGAACCCGCTCGACGCGGCCGGCATCACCCACATCGACTACAAGGACACCGATCTGCTGCGGACGTTCGTCTCCGACCGGGGCAAGATCCGCAGCCGTCGCGTCACCCGGGTCAGCCGGCAGCAGCAGCGCCAGATCGCCACGGCCGTCAAGAACGCCCGCGAGATGGCACTGCTCCCCTACGCCGGCCGCTGACCCTCACCCGATCCGTACCGCCACTCCCACGATTGGATCCTTCATGGCAGTCCCCAAGCGCAAGACGTCCCGCAGCAACACCCGTCACCGCCGCGCCCGGTGGAAGGCGAGCACCCCGCCCCTGGTCCCGGTGACCGTCGACGGGGTCACCCGTCTCGTGCCGCAGCACCTCAGGAAGGCGTACGAACGCGGCCTCCTGCGGCCCGAGAGCTGAGGCCCGGCGGGAGCCGTCCGGCGCCGCCGGCGTCCCGGCCTCACGCCGCGCGCCCCGAGAGGGCCGAGGCAGTGGCCGGGTCGGCGAGGACCTTGCGCGTGATGCGTTCGGCGACGGCGGCGACCAGGGTGCGGGGGCGGCGCGGCGTGAGGTGGGCGCCCAGGGTGTTGCTCAGCCCGGGGGCCACGTAGCCACGGTCGCGTTCCAGGGCGCGCAGCGCGGCGCGGACGACGGGCTCGGGGGTCGTCATGGAGCCGGTGACGGCGGCCCGGCGGGTGCCGATGGTGTCGAAGAAGGCGGTCTCGACGGGGCCGGGGCACAACGTGAGCACGCGGATGCCGCGGCCCCGGTACTCCTGGCGCAGGGCGAGGCCGAAGTTGAGGACGAACGCCTTGGCCGCGCCGTAGACGGCGAAGTAGGGGGACGGCTGGAAGGCCGCGTTGGAGGCGACGTTGAGGACCGCGCCGCGGCCGCGCTCCAGCATGCCGGGCAGCAGCGCGTGGGTGAGGTCGACGAGCGCGACGACGTTGACCATGAGCTGGTCGTGGTCGCGCTCTTCCGGGATCTCCTCGAAGCGGCCGCAGGTGCCGAAGCCGGCGTTGTTGACCAGGAGGTCGACGCTCAGTCCGCGGGCGGCCAACTGGTCGGTGACGCGGCGGGCCGCGTCCGGCGCGGCGAGATCCTGGACCACCACGTGGGCGCGGACGCCGTGTTCGGCGGTCAGCCGCTCGGCGAGGGCGGTGAGCCGGCCGCCGGAGCGGGCGACGAGGACCAGGTCGTGCCCCTGGGCCGCGAGCTGCGCGGCGAACTCGGCGCCGAGCCCGGACGACGCTCCGGTGACGAGGGCGGTGCTGTGCACGGTGTTCTCCTTCGGCCGACGGCAACTGGGTCTTCTGCGTCCATTGACCCGACAGGGTCAACTGGAATGAGAAGGTAGCAGTAATCAGAAGAACCGCAACAGCCTTGTTTCATTTAGTGATGCCAACGCCTCGGAGCTGTATCGTCTGCCTGACCAAGTGGACTTGCTGGAGGCGTGATGGGTGAGGCGGCGGCGCGACCGTTGAGGGCGGACGCGGAGCGCAGCGTGCGCGTGATCCTGGAGGCGGCCGAGCGGGTGCTGGCCGAGGACCCCGGTGCCTCCATGGAGCAGATCGCGGCGGCCGCGGGGGTGGCCCGCACGACGATCCACCGGCGGTTCGCGAGCCGGCAGGCGCTGATCGACGCCCTGGCGTCCTCGGCGGCCCGCCAGCTCGCCCGCGCGGTGGACGACGGCAGGCCGGACACCGCTCCGCCCCTGGTGGCGATGCACCGGATCACGGCCAACGTGCTGCAGATCAAGGGCGCGTGGGCGTTCGCCCTGGGGCTGCCGGCGGAGTCGGACAGCGAGGCCGCCGTGCTCCATCAGGGCATCGACCGCAGTTGCGTCGCCCTCCTGGAGCGGGCACGGGCGGAGGGGCTCATCGACGAGGCGGCGGACCTCGAATGGGTCCGCCGGGTCTACTACGCGCTCATCGGGGAGTCCCTGCACAACGAGCCGGAAGGCTCCGATCCGGACGCGCTCGCGGCCCGCGTCATCGACACGCTGCTGCGCGGTGCGGGACCCCGGAGCTGAAAGTCCGGAAAATCTCCGAGACGTTGAACGCTCCGGCCGCCCGCCCCGTATCCGAGGGAGATCCCCCCACGGATCCAGGCCCGCCCGTCTCGAAGGGAACCGACAGCATGACCGCTTCGCAGGATTCCGCACCGCACGGCCCCGCCCCGACCCGCCGCGTCGTCGTCGCGGCGGTGGGCGCCGCCGGGATCGCCGCGGCGCTCAGCGCCTGCGGTGGTTCGGACGGCAGCGCGTCCGAACCGGCGGGCAGTGTCTCGGCGCCCGCCGGTGACGGGGGCGGCTCTTCGGGCGGCCGGAAGCTCGCCGAGGAGAGCGAGGTCCCCGAGGGCGGGGGCAAGATCCTCGCCGACGCCGGGGTCGTGGTGACCCAGCCGAAGAAGGGGGAGTTCAAGGCGTTCACGAACATCTGCACGCACCGGCAGTGTCCGGTGAGCTCGGTCGAGGGCGGCACGATCAACTGCCCGTGCCACGGCAGCAAGTTCTCGATCGAGGACGGCAGCGTGCGGCACGGCCCGGCCACCGAGGCGCTCGCCGAGAAGAAGATCACGACGAGCGGCGGGACGATCAGCCTCGCGTAGGGCGCCGCTTCCAGGCGGTGAGCACGTCCTGGGTCGTGACGACGGTCGCGACCAGGGCGAGCGTGTTGCGGATCATCGCCGGGACGTAGTCGGCGGGGACGCCGGCAACGGCGTCGCTCGCCACGACGACCTGGTAGCCGAGATTCACGGCGTCGAAGACGGCGTTGGGGATCGCCACGTTGGCGGAGACGCCGGTGACGACGAGGGTGCGGCAGCCCAGGTTGCGCAGCAGCGGGTCGACGTCGGTGCCCGCGATCGGGGAGAGGCCGTGCAGCCGGCGCACGACGAGGTCCTCGTCGGCGACCTCGATCGGCGGGGCCACGCGCACCGCCTTCGTGCCGGTGAGCTGCTGCACGGGCAGCCGCTCGGCGGCGCGGAAGAGCCGCCCGTTGCGGTTGGCCCCGCGCCCGTCGGGGCGCCGTTCGGCGACGGCGTGCATGACCTGCGCGCCGCTCTCGTGCGCGGCGGCGACGAGCAGGGCAACCCGGTCCAGGGCGCCCGAGGAGCGGGCCTGTTCGGCGAGTTCGGGCAGGGCGCTGCCGGGGCCGACGACGCCCTGCTGGCACTCGACGGTGAGCAGCACCGTGGTGGGCGGGGCGAGCAGTTCGGCGAGAACCTCGTGCGACGGCATGCGCGACCCCCTGTGGTCCGGTCCGTGTCCGGCGCAGACCCTAGCCACCATTGCGCGACGGCGGAAGACCCAGCATGCTGCCTTTCTGACACATCGTCAGCCGCACTGAACCGCCGTCGAGGGAGCGCACATGGCCGTCACACAGCGCCGGGGCCGCCGGATCATGATGACCTCCGAGGAACGGGACGCCTTCCTCGCCGAGCAGCGGACCTGCCGGGTGGCGACCGTGTCGGCGGACGGCACCCCGCACGTGAGCCCGCTGTGGTTCGTGTGGGACGGGACCTCGCTGTGGCTGTACTCGCTCTCGCGCAGCAAGCGCTGGGCGGACCTGCGGGCCGACGGCCGGGTGGCGGTGGTGGTCGACGCGGGCGAGGAGTACGGGGAGCTGCACGGCGTGGAGCTGTCGGGCCGGATCGAGTTCGTCGGGGAGTCCCCGCGCACCGGTGAGCCGTGTCCCGAACTCGACGTGCCGGAGCGGCTGTTCGCGCGCAAGAACTTCGGCCTGCCGGAGATGGTGCACGACGGGCGGCACGCCTGGGCGCGGCTCACCCCGGACAAGATCGCCTCCTGGGACTTCCGCAAGCTCCCCGGAATGCCGTCTCCCGCGAGCTAGGCGGTGTCTTCAGACTCCCGTCTGCCCCACGACGCCCGGCACGCCCTACGGCGCCGTCCGCCCGAGGTCGGCGCCCGCCTTCTGCAAGGCCTCGACGGCCGCGCGGATCGACGGCCGCCGGTCCGCGTCCGCCCGCCAGACCACGTAGACATGGCGCCGCACCTGCTGGCGCACCGGGACCGTGACGACGCCCTCGGGCATCGGGTCGCGGCCGAGGAGCGGGGCGACGCAGACGCCGAGGCCGGCGGCGACGAGGCCGAGCTGGGTGTGGGTCTCGGCGGCGCGATGGCCGACCTGCGGCTCGACACCCCGGGCGCGCAGCGTGAACAGCAGCCACTCGTGGCAGAACTCGCCCTCGCCCCAGGTGATCCACTCGTCGTCGGCGAAGTCCTCCAGGCCGACCTCGTCCCGCCCCGCGAGGGGGTGTCCGGCATGCATGGCGATGTCGGCGGGGTCGTCGAGGATGCTCGCCTTGACCAGGCCGTCGGGCATCGGCATCGGCTTGTTGTACCAGTCGAGCACGACGGCGAGGTCGAGGTCGCCGCGCACCACCCCGGCGACACCGCCCTCGGGCTCCAGTTCCTGGGAGCGCACGCGCAATTGGGGATGCTCGGCGCGCAGGGCGGACAGGGCCGCGGGGAACAGCCCGCGGGCCGCCGTCGGGAACGCGGCGATACGCAGCTCCCCCGCCACCTGGCCGCGCTGCGCCTCCAGGTCGGCCTGGGCCAGCTCGACCTGGGAGAGGATCCGCGCGGCGTGCTCGGACAGCAGCCGGCCCGCGTCGGTGAGCCGGACACCGCGCCCGTGCTTGGCGAGGAGCTGCTGGCCGACCTCGCGCTCCAGCTTGGTCATCTGCTGCGAGACGGCGGACGTCGTGACGTGCAGGGCGTCGGCGGCGCCGCTCACCGAGCCGTGCCGGGCGAGCGCGTCGAGGACCCGTAGGCGCTCCAGGTTCAACATGTAAGCGATGCTAAGCGATATCGCGCAAGAATTCTCGCTTGTGCTACGAGGTCGGGGCGCGCGAAGCTTGCCTCCATGAGCACCGCGACCCCGCGCCGGAGCGTTCCGGACACCACCTCGACGACCGCGCCCGCCCCCGGTCCGTCCCGCGCCCTCGACTGGCGCCTGCGCTTCGGCGCGCTCTCCCTCATCTGGGGCTTCAGCTTCCTGCTCATCAAGGTGGGCACGGACGGGTACGCACCGTTCCAGGTGACGCTCGGCCGGCTCGTGTTCGGCACGCTGGTGCTCGTGGCGGCGATGGCGGTGAAGCGGGAGCGGCTGCCGCGCGGCGCGCGCACCTGGGGGCATCTGACCGTCGCGGCGTTCCTCCTGAACGCGCTGCCGTTCTCCCTGTTCGCGTTCGCCGAGCAGACGATCCCGTCGACGCTGGCGGGGATCTGCAACGCGACGTCACCGCTGTGGGGCATGGTGCTCTCCCTGGTCGCGCTTTCCGAGGACCGGCCGACGCGGCGCCGGGTCGCGGGCCTCGGCCTCGGCTTCCTCGGCGTCCTCACGGTGCTCGGCGTGTGGCAGGGCTTCCACGGCCTGGACGTGACGGGCACGGCGATGGCCCTGCTCGCCTCGCTCAGTTACCCGGTCGGCTGGATCTACGTCCGCCGCACCCTGGCCGCCTCGGGCCACTCCCACCTGTCGATGACCGGCGCCCAGCTGCTCGTCGCCACGGTCCAACTGGCCGTGGTGACCCCGCTGTTCACGTCCTGGCCGTCCCGCTTCTCGCTGGTCCCGCTGCTCGCGATCGTGGCGCTCGGCGCGCTCGGCACGGGCCTCGCGGTGCTCATCCAGTACGGCCTGGTCGCCGAGGTGGGTCCGACGACGGCGCAGATGGTCACGTACTTCATCCCGGTCATCGCCACCGCCGCCGGTGTCGCGGTGCTCGGCGAGACGCTGCACTGGTCGACACCGGTCGGCGCGCTGATCGTGATCGCGGGCGCGGCCCTCACCCAGTCCCGGGGCCGCGCTCAGTCGTAGCGGACCGTGCCGCGGGCGGGGCCGACGGCGGCGGCCACCGCGTCCGCGACCGCGTCGATCTCCTCGACACGCAGCCCGGAGACGGTGATCCGCACCCCGGGCCCGGCCTTCATCCGGAACCGGGCGCCGGGCGCCACCGCCCACCCCGCGTGCAGCAGCCGGGCGACGACCCCGGTCTCGTCCGGCACCGGGACCCACACGTTCATGCCGCTGCGCCCGTGCGCCGTGATCCCCCGCACGGCGAGCGCGGCGATCAGCGCGTCACGCCGCCGCCCGTACGAGGCCGAGACGGCCCGTGCGTCGACGGCGCGGGCCGCCCACAGCGCGGCGACGGCCCGCTGGGTGATGCGGCTGACCCAGCCGGGACCCAGACTCTGCCGGCCGCGCACCCGGTCGACGGTGTCGGCGTCACCGGTGAGCACGGCGAGCCGCAGGTCGGGGCCGTAGGCCTTGGCGACCGAGCGGACGAAGGCCCAGGGGCGGGCGTCCCCGGCCAGCGGGTGCAGCGGCAGGTCGACGATGCCGTGCCCGTGGTCGTCCTCGATGAGCAGGACATCCGGATGGGCGGCGAGGACCGCCCGCAGTTCTTCGGCGCGGGCCGCGCTCACGGCCGCGCCCGTCGGGTTCTGCGCCCGGTCGGTGACCACGAGGGCCCGCGCCCCGCCGCGCAGCGCCCGCGCCACGTCGCCGGGCAGCGGACCGTCGTCGTCCACCCCGACCGGCTCGATGCGCAGGCCGAGCGCGGGCACGAGGTCGAGCATGCTGCCCCAGCCGGGATCCTCGACGGCGACCGCGTCGCCGGGCCTGAGGTGCACCGCGAGCACCCGCTCGATGGCGTCGAGGGAGCCGGACGCGACGACGACCGGCCCGGCCGGCACCCCGTCGGCGTCGAGCGCGGCCCGCGCGGCCCGCGCCAGCTCGGGCTCGAGCGACGCGTCCCCGTAGAGCACGGGGTTCTGGTCGGCGGCCCTCGCGGCGGCGGTGAACGCCTCGACGAGCGAGGGCAGCAGGGCCGTGTCCGGATTGCCGTTCGACACGTTCCGCACGCCGTCCGGGACGTCCACGCGGATGCTCTCGCGCGCGGTCGTGGCCGGCTTGGGCCGGATCCGGCTGCCGCGCCGCCCGGCCGTCTCGATGACCCCGCGCTCGCGCAGGGTCCGGTACGCGGCCGCGACCGTATTGGGATTCACCCCGAGCCGCTCGGCCAACTCCCGCATCGGCGGCAGCAGTTGCCCCGGTTCGAGGCTGCCGTCGGCCACCGCTCGCTCGACGCTCGCCGAAATGTCTGCTGCGCGCCGTCCACTGATCGGATACTCTCCTAGCACAAACAACATTATGCACTAGTGCAATGGAGTTCGCACCATGAGCGTGGCCCCCGAGCAGTCCCCCGCAGCCCCCGCTGCCGAAGACGCCGCCGAGAACACGTACGCGCCGACCGACCGCACGGTCCCGACGCGTTCCAAGGAGCGCGCCCGCTACGACCACGAGATGGTGCACGCGATACTCGACGAGGCCTACGTGTGCCACCTCGGCTTCGTGCGCGACGGGGCGCCGGTCGTGCTGCCGACGCTCTACGGACGGGTCGGCGACCGGCTCTACGTGCACGGCTCCACCGGGTCGCGCCCGCTGCGCATGGCCGGGCAGCAGGACCCGGGCCTGCCCGTCTGCCTCACGGTGACGCACGTCGACGGCCTGGTCCTGGCCCGCTCGGCCTTCCACCACTCCATCAACTACCGCTCCGTGGTGGTGCACGGCACCGCCCACCAGGTCACCGACCCCGACGAGAAGCGGCTCGCCCTGGACGCTCTGGTCGACCACGTCGTACCGGGCCGCTCCGCCGACTCGCGCCCGGCGAACGCGAAGGAGCTGGCGGCGACCGCCGTGCTCCGGCTCGACCTCGCCGAGGTCTCCGCGAAGCTGCGCACCGGCGGCCCGAACGACGAGCCGGAGGACCTGGAGCTCCCGTACTGGACGGGCGTCGTCCCGGTGCAGCGGACCCACGGCGCACTCGTCCCGTCGGACGACCTGGCCGACGGCATCGAGGTCCCGAAGTACCTGCGGGACCTGTGATGCTGATCCACCCCTGGGACGCGGCGCGCGACGGGAAGGAGTGGCAGGACTGGCTGGCCGGGCACGACTTCGGCCAGCTCGCCGTCAACGGAGGGGACGGCGAGCCGCCGTTCGTCCAGCCGCTGCACTTCGCGTACGACGCCGGGCGCGGCGAGGTCCTCGGCCATCTCGCCCGGCCGAACCCGCTGTGGGGCGGGCCGGGGGGGGCGCCCCCCCGGGCGGGCACCCGCGCGGGGGGGGCCCCACCCGGTGAGGGGGGCCCCCCCCCC
>NZ_JBHYTK010000174.1:0-16482 GCF_042749255.1 Streptomyces sp. NPDC059524
GGGAGCGTGTGGGGGCGCCCTGGTGGGGGGGTCCCCGCGAGTGTTGGTGTGGGTTCTCGCGCTGGCGGGGGGGCGGGCCCCCCGGGGCCCCGGGACCCCGCGGCCGACGTCCTGACGTGGTACGGAAGTTCAGCCGCGCTCGACGAGCACGGCGCTGCCCTGGCCGACGCCGACGCACATGGTGGCGAGGCCGCGCCCGGCGCCGGTGCGGCGCAGACGGTGCAGCAGGGTGGTGAGGATGCGGGCGCCGGAGCAGCCGAGGGGGTGGCCCAGCGCGATGGCGCCGCCGGTCGGGTTGACGAGCCCGGGGTCGATGCCGAGGGCGTCGACGCAGGCCAGGGCCTGGGCGGCGAACGCCTCGTTGAACTCGGCCTCCTGGACGTCACCGATCCCCCAGCCGACGCGGGCGAGCGCCTTCTGTGTGGCGGGGACGGGGCCGATGCCCATGACGTCGGGGTGGACTCCGGCGGAGGCTCCGGCGACGTAGCGGCCGAGGGACTCGAGGCCGAGGTCGTTCAGGGCCTGCTCGCTGACGAGGAGGAGTCCGGCGGCGCCGTCGTTCATCGGGGAGGCGTTGCCCGCGGTGACCGAACCGCCCTTGCGGAACACGGGCTTGAGGCCGCCGAGCTTGTCCAGGGAGGTGTCGGGCCTGATGCATTCGTCGGCGTCGACGACGACCCCGTCGGGCCGGGTGACGGGCAGGATCTCGGCGTCGAAGAGTCCGTCCTTGCGGGCGGCGGCGGCGCGCTGGTGGCTGCGCAGGGCGAAGGCGTCCTGGGCCTCGCGCGAGACCCCGTACCGCTCGGCGACCTCCTCGGCGGTCTCCCCCATCGCGAGGACGCCGTGCAGGTCCTTCATCTTCGGGTTGACCAGGCGCCAGCCGAGGCGGGTGTCGTAGGTCTGCATGCTGTGGGGCAGCGCGTCGTCGGGGCGGGGCAGGACGAACGGGGCCCGGCTCATGGACTCGGAGCCGCCCGCGAGCACGATGTCGGCCTCGCCGGCGGCGATGGTGCGGGCGGCGGTGGTGACGGCCTCCAGACCGGAGGCGCACAGCCGGTTCACGGTGGCGCCGGGCACGGTCTCGGGGAGGCCCGCGAGCAGCGCGGCCATGCGCGCGATGTTGCGGTTGTCCTCGCCGGCCTGGTTCGCGGCGCCCCAGTAGACGTCGTCGATCCGGGCGGGGTCGAGGGCGGGCACGTCGTCGATCAGGCCCCGGATCACGGTCGCGGCGAGGTCGTCGGGCCGGACGGTGGAGAGGGACCCGCGCAGCTTCCCGATCGGGGTGCGGCGCGCGGCGGCGAAGTGGACAGGACGCACGGTCAGCTCCTGAGGTGACGCGGACGGTACCAAAAATTAGCACTGCTAGTTTTGGACTATAGACCCGGCGCTCGGCCCCTGGGAAGAGCCGTCCGGGCGGGAAAGAGGTACCCGGCGCTCCGCATCTCAGGGCTGGCCCTGATGTCCCGGCCCGCCCGGCTCTCCTAATCTGGAGCTCCGGCACCGCTCCGCGGACGACGTACGGGGGACCACGGGGGAGCACGGGGGACGGCGTCGTCTCCGGAGCGGACAGCCGGAACCTCTTGGGTGCGCGGCCTCAGCCGCGCAGGTAGGTGAGCACCGCCATCACCCGGCGGTGCTCCATGAGGTCGGGTTCCAGGCGCAGCTTGGTGAAGATGTTCCGGACGTGCGTCTCGACCGTCTTGCCGCCGATGACCAGTTTCTGCGCGATGGCCTCGTTGGACCGCCCTTCCGCCATCAGGGCGAGGACGTCCCGCTCCCGCCCGGTGAGCGTGCCGAGCGGTCCGGCGTGACCCGGACCCTCCATGAGCCGGGCGACGACCAGGGGGTCCAGCACGGTCTCCCCCGCCGCGACGCGTTCGAGGGCGCCGCGCAGCTCGTCGATGTCGGCGACGCGCTCCTTGAGCAGGTAGCCGAAGCCCTCGGGCCGGTCGGCGAGCGCCTGCACGGTGGCGGAGGTCTCGACGTACTGGGAGAGCAGCAGGACGCCGATGCCGGGGTGCGCCTCGCGCAGGGCGGCCGCGGCGAGCAGGCCCTCGTCGGTGTGGGTGGGCGGCATGCGGATGTCGAGCAGCACCGCGTCCGGCGCGTGTTCGGCGGCGAGCGCGAGCAGCGGGCCGGGGTCGCCGAGCTCGGCGGCCACCTCGATGCCCTCGTCGGTCAGCAGCCGGACGATGCCCTGCCGCAGCAGTGCCGAGTCCTCGGCCACGATCACACGCACGGCAGCTCCGCCCTGATCCTGGTCCCGCCGCCCGCGGGACTGTGTATGTGCAGTACGCCGTCGACGGCGGCGAGCCGGTCGGCGAGGCCGCGCAGGCCGGTGCCGCGGGCCGTGTCGGCGCCGCCGACACCGTCGTCGACGGCCTCGACGACGAGCCGGCCGTCCTGGTGCCGCGCCGAGACGCTGACCGCGCGGGCGCCGGCGTGCTTGGCCGCGTTCGAGAGGGCCTCGCAGACGGTGAAGTACGCGGTCGACTCGACGAGGGGGTCGTAGCGCCGGGCCTCGGCCGCGACGACGACCGGCAGGGCGGCCTCCCTGGCCAGCGCGTTGAGCGCGGGGGCGAGGCCTTCGCGGGTGAGGACGGCGGGGTGGATGCCCTGGGCGATGCCACGCAGTTCCTGGATGGCGAGGCGCAGGCTGGACTCGGCCTCGTCGGCGGCCTCGCGCAGCTTCTCGTCGGGGTGCTCGGCGAGCCCCTTCTGCACCCGGCGCACGGACATCAGGGCGAACACGAGCCGGGCCTGCGCGCCGTCGTGCAGGTCGCGCTCCAGGCGGCCGCGCTCCTCGTCGGCGGCGCGGACGATGCGGGTGGCGACGTCCTTGGCACGCGTGCGCAGCCACACGTTCTCCAGCGCGAGACGCAGGGCGGCGGCGACGGACGCGAGCAGTTCGGGGTCCTCGGCGAGCGCGCGGTCGTGGTGGAGCAGGGCGAGCGGGCGGCCGTCGGCGGCGCGGACCGGGGTGCGTCCGGGCCCCTCGGGGTTGACCTCGCGGCCCGACCCGTCCACGTAGCCGCCGCGCTCCTCGCGCCACAGGCCGAGCCGGAGCGTCGGGTCGCCGAGGACGCGGACCAGGGCCTCGCGCACGCGCGCGGGATCGGGGTCGGTGCCGACGTCGATCACGAGCCCGCTGACCTCGGCCCGCTGCAGGTGCAGGCGCAGCAGTCCGCCGAGGAAGGCGAAGGGGACGGCGACCTGGGCCAGGTCGGAGAGCAGATAGACGGCCTGCTCCCCCAGCGAGCCGACCTCGCCGAACCAGGGGACGACGTAGAAGAGCATGTCCCACATGAGGAAGGCGACGGCGACGCCGATGCCGATCCAGGCGGGGAGCAGGGCGCGGCGGCGGGCGGCGGAGGCGTGCCGCCAGCGCTGGACGACGGCGACGGCAGCGACGACGGAGACCAGCCAGCCGGCCGCGTGGTAGGCGGCGTCGAAGGTTCCGAAGAAGCCGTCCCACGCCGGTACGTGCAGCAGGTTCGGGCCGCAGTTCCGGCAGTCGAGGTAGGTGGCGCCGGTCTCGCGCCGGGGGTCGAACAGCAGGGTGCGGATCAGGCCGCCGACGGCGACGAGCCCATAGGTGAACAGGACGAGGCGGCGGGTCAGGACGGTGGTGAGGCGGCCCTCGGGGAAGGAGAGCATGAGGTGCAGGAGGATCGCCATGTTGAGCGCCTCCCACCAGGCGCCGAAGGCGAACAGGGCGGGCACGGAGGTGCCCTGGAGGTTGCCGAAGAACCAGGTGATCCCCTCGGCGACCATGAGCCGGCCGGTGTGGTTGGCGGGCCTGCGCCGCCAGGCGACGAGACCGGCGACGACGTACGCCCAGCCGACGGCCAGGTCGCGCACGAGGTCGCTCGCGGACGCACCGGCCCGTGCGTAGGCCCAGGATCCGACGCCGCCGGACAGCACGGCGAGGGCCGCGGCCCCTGTCAGCTGGAACCGAACCGTCCGCTTCCCCTGACTGTCCACGGTCACACGTTAAGCCATTTCTGAGGAGGACACGGAAGCCGCCCCCGCGCGGGAGCGGGAGCGGCTTCTGTGGCAGGCGCGGGGACCGTCAGACGGTCGCGAGCGGCACCGGGAACGTCGGGTACTCGACGCCGGAGACGTGCTGGACGACCCGGATGACCTGGCACGAGTAGCCGAACTCGTTGTCGTACCAGAGGTAGAGGATCGCGTTGTCGCCGTCGACCTTGGTGGCGCCGGCGTCGACGATCGAGGAGTGACGCGAGCCGATGAAGTCGCTGGAGACCGCGTCGGGCGAGTCGGTGAAGTCGATCTGGCGCTTGAGCGGCGAGGTCAGCGAGATCTGGCGCAGGTGGTCGAGGACCTCCTCGCGCGAGGTCTCACGGCCCAGGCGCAGGCTCAGGATGGCGATCGAGACGTCCGGGACGGGGACGCGGATCGAGCTGCCCGTGATCGGCGCCTTGAGGTCCGGGAGGGCCTTGGCGACGGCGGAGGCGGCACCGGTCTCGGTGATCACCATGTTGAGCGGCGCGCTGCGGCCGCGGCGGTCGGCCTTGTGGTAGTTGTCCAGCAGGTTCTGGTCGTTCGTGAACGAGTGGACGGTCTCCACGTGACCGCGCAGCACGCCGAACTCGTCGTCCATCGCCTTGAGCGGCGGCACGATCGCGTTCGTGGTGCAGGACGCGCAGGAGATGACCTGCTCGTCGGGCTTGATCATGTCGTGGTTGACGCCGTGCACGATGTTCGGCACGTCACCCTTGCCGGGCGCGGTCAGGACGACCTTGTCGATGCCCGGGCGCAGGTGCTTGGACAGGCCCTCGCGGTCCCGCCACTTGCCCGTGTTGTCGATCAGGATCGCGTCCTTGATGCCGTACACGGTGTAGTCGACCTCGGAGGGGTCGTTCGCGTAGATCACCTTGATCGCGTTGCCGTTGGCGACGATCGTGCTGTTCGCCTCGTCCACGGTGATGGAGCCCTGGAACTGGCCGTGGATCGAGTCGCGGCGCAGCAGCGAGGCGCGCTTGACGAGGTCCTGCTCGCCGCCGCCGCGCACGACGATGGCGCGCAGGCGAAGGCCCTTGCCGGAGCCGGCCTTCTCGATGAGGAGGCGGGCGACGAGGCGGCCGATGCGGCCGAAGCCGTAGAGGACGACGTCACGGCCGGAGCTGCGCTCCGCCTTGTTGGCACCGGTGGCACCGGCGACGGCCTCGGCGGTGAACTCCTCGACGCTCAGACCGCGCTCGTCGGTCTTGTACGTCGCGGCGAGCATGCCGATGTCGATCTGCGAGGGCCCCAGGTCGAGCGAGGTCAGGGCCTGCAGGAACGGCATGGTCTCGATGACCGAGAGCTCCTCGCCGGCGATCTGCCGGGCGAAGCGGTGGGTCTTGAGGATGCTGACCACCGACTTGTTCACCAGGGAGCGGCTGTGCAGCAGGACGTTCACGTCCCGCTCGCGGTGCAGCTTCCCGATGATCGGGATCATGGATTCCGCGGTCTCCTCGCGGGTGTTCCAATTGGTGAACGAGTCGTCGTTGACAGTCACTGGCACATCTTTCGAGCTAGGCGGCGCTCATATGCTAACCCGACCGTCCGCCGGTCCGTCGTCGGCCCCTGCCCCGGACGCCTCGCTCACCGGTCGGCGAAGGCTCCTCCGGGCCCGAAGACCCGCTCGGCGAAGCGCTCCCCGATGCGCCGGTGGGCGGCCGCGTCCGGGTGCAGTTCGTCGGGCAGCGGCAGTTCGGCGTAGTCCGCGGCGCCGTACAGCTCGCGCCCGTCGAGCAGGTGGAGGCGCGGGTCACCGGCCGCCCGCTGGGCCACCACCCTGGCCAGCTCCTCGCGGATCACCTCGAGCGTGAGCTTCCCGTACGCGCGCTCCGCGGGGTCGCCCAGCGCGGCGAACTTCAGCTGCCCGTCGGCGAGCGAGGAGAAGTCGGGGGCGCCCGGTCCGGGGGTCCGCTCGTGGATCGGGCAGAGGATCGGCGAGACCACGAGCAGCGGGGTCTCGGGGTGGCCCTCCCTGATGGTGTCGAGGAAGCCGTGGACGGCGGGGCCGAAGGCGCGCAGCCGCATCAGGTCCAGGTTCACCAGGTTGATGCCGATCTTGACGCTGACGAGGTCGGCCGGGGTGTCGCGCAGGGTGCGGGCGGTGAACGGGTCGAGCAGGGCGCCGCCGCCGAAGCCCAGGTTCAGCAGCTCGACCCCGGCGGCGGACGCGGCGAGCGCGGGCCAGATCGCGGTGGGGCTCGCGGCGTCGGAGCCGTGGCTGATGGAGCTGCCGTGGTGCAGCCAGACCGGGCGGCCGCCGTCGGGCAGCGGCTCGACCGGGGCGTCGGCGCGCAGGGCGACGAGTTCGGTGGTCTCGTTGTGCGGCAGCCAGATCTCGACGTCCTTGACCGTGCCGTCGAGGCCGTCGAGGCCGTCGAAGCGGAGGGTGCCGGGCGCGCCGGGCGTGTGCGCGAACGTGCCCTTCGTCATGTCGACGGTGATGACGTGGCCGCCGGGCACGGACCCCTGGGCGAGGAGCCGGCCGTCGACGACGAGGTCGTAGACGCCGTCCGGGCGGGGCGGCACGCCGACGTAGGCGCGCTTGGTCGGCAGTGTGTCCAGTTCCACAACCGTGGCGCGGGTGCGGAAGGCGAGGCGGACGCCGGAGGGCTGGGACTCCGCCATGGCGAGCTGCCCGTCGGTGTTCTGGGCGCGGGCCCACGCGGGCAGCCGGTGCGGCAGCAGTCCGCCGCGCTCGGTCCGCTCCGCCTCGAGGGCGCCACGCAGGAGCGCGGGGGTCAGGTCGGCGGGTGTGAGGGGCGGGGCCATGGCGGGCCTCTCTGTGAGGGGTCGGCGACCTAGGAGGCGTTCGGGGCGGGCCAGTTGCGCAGGAGGGCGTCGAGGGCGTCGAGGGTGCGGGTCCACGACTCGTCCGAGTCGGGCGCGCTGTGACTGAAGCCGCCGGACGCCTCCAGGCTCACGTAGCCGTGGAAGACGCTGCCCAGGAGTCGTACGGCGTGGGTCTGTTCGGGCTCGTCGAGGTCGTAGCCGCGCAGCACCGCCCGCGTCATCCGGGAGTGCTGCGGGCCCGCGCTCGCGGCGGCGGTCTCGGGGTCGAGGCGGAGCTGGCCCGCCGCGTACCGGCCGGGGTGCTCGCGGGCGTAGTCGCGGTAGACGTTCGCGAGCGCGACGAGGGCGTCCTTCCCGGCCCGCCCGGCGAGGGCGTCGACCGCGCGGTCGGCGAGCTCCTGGAGGGCGAGCAGCGCGATCCGCACCTTCAGGTCGTGCGAGCTCTTCACGTGCGAGTAGAGGCTCGCGACCTTGACGTCGAAGCGGCGGGCGAGCGCCGAGACGGTCACCTGCTCGAAGCCGACCTCGTCGGCGAGCTCGGCACCCGCCTCCGCGAGCCGTTCCGCGTTCAGCCCCGCACGCGCCATGACACCCCTTCCGCGATGCTCCAAAGTTCCGAACTCGATTATGCGTTTGCCTAAAGCTTTTAGGCAACTTAGCCTCGCTCTTATGAAGCCACTGACAGAGCAAGAGATCCGCGCCTCGTTCGTGAACTGCACCAAGGGTGAGGCGAAGCGCCTGTCCGTGCCGCACGATCTGGCCGACCGCCCCTGGGACGACCTGGACTTCTTCGGCTGGCGCGATCCGCAGGCCCCCGACCGCGGCTATCTCGTCGCGCCGCTCGCCGACGGTCTGCGCGGCGCCGCGCTGCGCAGCACGCACGCGCCCTCGGGGCAGAACCGCCGCAGCCTGTGCCGGCTGTGTCTGACCGCGCACACCGGCGGCGTCTCCCTGATGGTCGCCCCGAAGGCGGGCAAGGCCGGCAAGCAGGGCGACTCGGTCGGCGCCTACATCTGCAGCGACCTCGCGTGTTCGCTGTACGTACGCGGGAAGAAGGACGCGGGGATGGGGTCGCGGCTGCCCGAGACCCTGACCCTGGAGGAGAAGATCGAGCGCACCCTGGGGAACCTGACCGCGTTCTTCGCGAAGATCACCGCATGAGACACGCGTCGAGGCCGCACCCCGCGCTGACACGGAGCCGGCCTCGACGGGTGCGACGCGTCAGTTGCCCGGCGCCGGGGAGGCCGTCTTGTCGGCCTCGATGTCGAACTTCATCTGCTTGCCCTCCACCGAGGTGACCTTGACGGAGACACCGAGGCTGCTGCCGTCGCTCGCGGTGAGCGTGCACCGGCCGGTGGCCCCGACCTTGCCCTCCAGGTCCTCGGGGCAGGTCACGTCCGGCTTCGGCTGACCGGTCTGCGCCGCGAGCGTGGTCGCGATCTTGTCGGCGACCTTCTCCTTGGACATCTTGGGCGTCGAGGTGCCCACGTGCGCCTCGACGGAGCAGCCGGCGAGCAGCGCACAGGCGGCGACCGCGACGAGAGCCGGGACACCTGCGGACAGTCGGGGCTTGATCATGAAGGGGTTCTCCGTCGAACGGTCGCGGGAGCGAATCTGCGGCTGGGACCACGGCAGCCTAGTGGCTGCCCCGGCGGCTTCGCGGGCCGACCGCGTCAGATCCGCAGCCGGTCGAAGGTCACGAGCCCGCGCGCCCCGCTGCCCCCGCCCGCCGCCGTCATGAACGCGCCCACGTCCTGCGCCGCCCCGGCCCGCGCGAGGGTCGCCGTCCCGACCGTGGTCCAGGTGGACCCGCCGTCGGTGCTGAACTCCCCCTTGTACGCGGTCCCTTCCCGCGTCAGCCGCAGCTCGACCGGCGCCGCCAGCGAGCCGCCGCCCGCGGAGAGGAACGTCTCCAGGCGGCCGTCGCCGCCCGCGTCCCAGCTCAGGACGACGCCGTTGGCCGGGGTGAGGGCCAGGTTCACGAACCCGGCCGCGCCGTTCGTGGCGAGGTCGTCGCGGACGACGAGGCCGGCGCGGGCCCAGTTGCCGGTCCGGTCCTGCGAGAGGATCCGTACGGACGCGGAGCCGCCCGCGGCGAAGGCACCGGGACGGTACACGGCCCCGAACTCGTTCGTCCCGCCCCACAGATCGGCGCCACCGCCCTCGATGGCGAACGTGTCGCCGGACTGCCCGAACACGGCACTGTTGAACGACACGGTCCGGTACGGATCCTGGACGGCTCCCCCCGCCATGACGCGCACTCCGGCGACGGCGGCGCCCCGCTCCCGACCCGACCGGTACGCGGCGTCGACGCGGATCCGGGCCACGATCTCGGCGGGCGTCCCCGTGAGCGTGAGGGTGAAGCGGGCGGTGAAGGTCGCGCCGGGCGCCACCGAGTCGGCGGTCACCGGCCCGTCGGGCACGGCGGTCAGCCCCTCGGGCACGTCGAGCGCGAGCGTCACGTCACGGGCGGCCGTGAAGCCGTTGTGGTTGGTGAACACGACCTCGACGCCGGCGGGGTGGCCGGCGGAGACCGTGCTCTGAAGGGCCTTGGCCCGTACCGACGCCTGGTCCGCGCCGTCGGCGAGAGCGTCGCGGATGCGGCGGGCGAGCGCGAGGATCGACCCGGTGGTGCGCGTCGGGTGCGTCTCGTGGCCGTGCGCCCAGCGGTCCTCCAGCGCGAACCAGTCGATCGCGGCGGGCCGCTCCCCCGACTCGAGCGCGGCGGACAGCGCGTCGAAGTACGTCTTCCAGCGCTCGCGGTAGAGGCCGCCGACGAGCCCGGCCCACTCGCGGTTGGCGTAGTCGTGCAGACCGCCGTCCTCGCTGCCCGAGCGGCCGCCCCAGGTGGTGAGGAGGGACCGGGCGTCGTACTCCAGGCGGTCGCGCTCGGCGGCGTCGGCGCCCCAGGCGCGCGCGTCGGCGATCCAGCGGCCGAGGAGGTGCTGTCCGGAGGTGGCGAGGGCCTGGTCGAGGAGGTCGGTCCACGTGAGCCAGGTGCCGGTCAGCCGCTGGAACAGGGCGCGGTCCCCGGCCTCGTAGGCGGACTTGATCTGCGGGAGCAGGATGCGGCTGCGGTTGGAGAGCACCTGCCGGGTCACGTCGAGCAGGTCGTACCGGTAGGCGCTGGAGCCTCTCAACTCAGGTGCTACGGCAAGCAGTTCAGTCAGGGCCTCGTCGAAGGCGGCCAGGTCGTAGCGGGGCGCGGCCGGGCTCCACGACGCCGCGTTGGTGGCGGTCAGGGAGGGGCGCGCGCCGAACAGGCCGTCGGGCGGCTCGCTCCAGGAGTCGGTGCGCCGGGTGCCGTACGCGGTGCGGCGCAGCACCTGCCAGGCGGCGGCCGCGTGCGGGTCGTCGCCTCCGTAGCGGGAGGCGGCCCACCGGTCGAACCACTCCTCCAGGTCGACCGTGCCGGGTGTCCAGGCGAGGTCGCAGAGCAGGGCGAGGGCGGCCGGGTTGTTGTCGGCGCCCTCGGGCATCGCGGCGATCCCGGACAGCTTGCTGCCGGTCTTGTCGCGCCACTTCGGGTAGGTGTCCACCCAGTCGGGGGTGTTGGCGCCGAGGGTGGTGTGTCCGCCGAAGTTCCAGATGCTGCCGTACGCGTACGGGGCGCCGGCCCAGTCGCGATCGCGGTCGGTGACGCTCGGAAAGCGGTCGGAGAGGCCGTCGACGACGAGCATCCGGGAGGTGTCGACGGCCTCGACGATCTCGCGGCGCGGATTGTTCTGCCAGCCGAGCAGCGCCCACACGGCGCCCGGCCTGGCCTTCTGCAGGCAGGCCTCGACGGCGCGCGCGGCGTCGCCGACGGGCACGTCACCGGCCCGCCCGCCCTCGTGCAGCAGGTCCATCTTGTACATGCCGCTGGGGCCGAGCCGTTCGCCGAGCCGGGCGTAGAACTCGGCGCCGACCTCGGCGAACGCGGGCGTGCGCGGGTCGAGCCAGTCGGGCCGCTCGAAGCCGACCCAGGTGCCCTGCGGGACGACCTTCGCGCCGGGGTTGCGGTCCGGGAAGCCGCCGGGGACGGTGCCGAAGTAGCCGGGGAACACGGGGGTCATGCCGAGCTCGCGGACCCGGTCGGCGACCTTGCGGCCCAGTTCCGCGCGGCGCTCCAACAGGCCGCGGCTGACGGGCCCGCCGAACCCTGACATGTTCTGCAGCAGCCACCAGGGCTGGTGCGCGGGCGCGGGGATCCAGGAGAGCAGCTCGGCCTCGGAGTAGCCGAAGCGGCGGAAAGTGTCGTGGTAGACGGCGTCCGCGCCGAGCGTGACGAGCACCTCGTTGAAGCCGTGCAGGGCGAGGACGTCGAGCTCGCGCTGCCAGGAGTCCCAGTCGCGGTAGGGGCCGGTGTAGCCCTCGTTGGTGTCGTTGAAGGCGAAGCGGTGGGCGACGTTCGCGCCCGCGGCGATCTCACCGTCCGGGGCGGGCAGCCGGTGCGGCAGGTCGAGTTGCTCGCCGTTCCAGGTGATGGACGCGTGCGCGGTCTCGCGGAGGTAGGCGTGCACTCCGGCGAGCAGGACGGCGGGGCTCGTCCCCTCGACGACGACGCGTCCGCTCGTCCCGGTGACCCGGTAGCGGTCGGCCGCGCCGGCGACCGGCCGCAGGACGAACTGCCCGTGGTGGCCGGGGAGAAGGCGGCGCAGCGCCGCTTCGGCGGGACCGGTGTCGAACCGTCCGTCGGACGCGGCCTGCGCGGCGCCGGCGCCGGGCGCGGGCAGCACGAGGAGGGCTCCGCCGAGCGCGGCGGTGCCGGTGAGCAGACGTCTGCGGGTGACACCTCTGTGGTCGTTCACATGCGTCCTTCCGGAGCGGCCCGCCGGTGCGCGAGGGCAGGCGACAGGACGAGGATGCAAGAACTTGATTGATCCATCCATTTTTCAAACAGGATCAGTCAGGTGTCAACGGGTGGTCGAGACCTGTTCACACCGTTTCCCAGGCCCGCCCGACGACCACGTCGTACGGGGACGTCCCGGCCCGCGCCTGCTCCAGGGCCCCGCCGACACCGGGCAGCGGACGCTCCCAGTCCGCGGCCGACCATCCGTCGTGCAGGGCCGTGATCGTGCGGCCGCGTCCGGCGTCGACGTGCACGAACTCCCCGGTGACGACGGCCAGTACGGCCTCGTCGAGCACCTCCAGAATGCCCGCGGAGCCGTCGTCGCAGGCGTCGCAGCCGCAGTCCGGGACCAGGGCGGCCGGCACGGCGGGCTCCCCCGCGCCGACCGTGAGCACGGTCCGCGGCACGCCGTCGATCGCCCCGAACCCGAACAGGAGCGGCACCGCGCCCGCACCGCCGAGCGGCCACAGCCGTACGGCCTCGTCCACGGAGACGGCGGGCTCCCCGCGCCACAACGCGCCTGCGGCCCGCGGGATCCGTTCCTCCCGCGCGAGCCCGAGCCCGCACAGCGCGCGCGTCCACGCCTCGGCGCGAGCGGCGAGGACGCGGTACTTCGCGGGGTCGAGGCAGCGCGAGTACTCCTCGTCCGCCGGCTCCCGGTCGGCGTGCGGATCGGGCCAGGGCGGGGTGTCCGCCCCGGTCTCGGCGAACGCCTCGTCAACGGCCCTGAGCAGTACGGATCGGTCCATGCCGGGGACCTTACGCGGGCGTCGCGGAGGCTCCGATTCCGTCGGGCAGGACGTAGGGTTCGAAGCGGCCGGCCGCGGGCCGGCGGCGTACGGGAGACACGGGGAGGAGCGGCGATGGCGAACGCGGCGAAAGAGTCGTGGAGTTCGGAGCTCACGTCGGTGGTGGTGTACGCGCGGGGCGCGGTGTGCGTGCGCCTGGCCCGGGGCGCCGTCCCGGAGGACGGCCGGGTCCGGGTGACGGGACTGCCGCGCACCCTCGACCACGGATCGCTGCGGGCCCGGGTGCTCGACGCCTCCGGTGTCCGCGTGACCGAGGCCCGGGTCGTCGTCGAGGCCGAACCGCCCGCGCCCCAGGCCCCCGAGGACCTGCGCCGCGAGGTGGAGCGTCTGTACGAGGAGCAGCGCGCGGTCCAGACGCGCCGGGACCGCCAGAGCCGCCGGATCGACGAGGTCGCCGCCCTGCGCCCGGTGGCGCCGCCGCGCCGGCGGGACGAGCCCGCGTACCGGCGCACCCCGGTCGGCGCGTGGCTGGAGCTCGCGGAGTTCGTCGACGCGCGCCTGACGACGCTGCACGCCGGACTGGCCGAACTGGACGAGCGCCTGCGGGTCCTGGAGCACGAGATCGACCTCGCCACGGACCGCCTTGCGCGTGCGTCGACGGACGCCCCGTCCTCCCCCGTGCCGACCACGGTCGCGGCCGACCTCGTGCTCACCGGGCCTCCGGGCGAGGTCCGCGTCGAGCTGGAGTACCGGACGCCGGGCGCGGTCTGGGTCCCGTCGTACCGGCTGACGCACCTTCAGGGCGAGGGCGGCGGCCGCCTGGTGCTGCGCGCGTCGGTCGCCCAGCGCACCGGCGAGGACTGGACCGGGGTGCGCCTCGGCCTGTCCACGGCCGATCTGCACCGGCCCACCGGGGTGCCGGTCCTGCGCTCGGTCCGCATCGGCCGCAGCCAGCCCGTCCCGGCACCGTCCGGCTGGCGCGAGCCCCCGGCGGGGCTCGGCGAGCTGTTCGCCGGGTACGACGGGGCGGGACCGCGGCCGCTCGCGCCCAGAGGTGCCGTGGCCGGCGGGGCCGCCGACCTCTCCGAGGACTTCGAGCTGGAGCCCGCGTCGACGCCCGCGGCCGCGCCGCAGCGGGCTCGCCGTGCGCGGACCGGCGGCGCCCGGCCCAGGGCGGCCGGGTTCGGTGCCCCGCCGCCCGCCGCGCCGGCCCCGCCCGGCGGTATGCCTCCGGCGTACGGCGGCGCCCCGGTGCCCCCGCCGGCTCCCGGGGGTCCGGTCCCGGCCCCGCAGGGCCTCGCCGGAAGTCCCGTACCCCCGCCTCCCCCACCGCCGCCCGGCCCCCCGCGGCCGAGCGACGCCGAACTCGACTACGCGGACCTGGTCCTGGCCGGCCCCGAGACCCCGGCCGCCACGCGCGGACTGCTCTCACCCGGTACCCCGGCCGACCCCGTGGCCGTCCAGTACCGGCGCCGCGCCCAGTCCGTGTCCGCGCTGGCGCTGCCCGCCCACGCGGTGCGCCCGCGCGAGTCGGCCGGTTCCTTCGACCACCGCTACGACGCCCAGGGGCCCGCCGACATCCCCTCCGACGGCACCTGGCACACCGTCACCGTCACGGAGCTGCCGGTCGGTCTGCGCACCGAGTACCTGTGCGTGCCGTCCGTCGAAGAGACCGTGTACGCGACGCTGGTCGTCTCCAACGCCACCGACCAGGCCCTCCTGGCGGGCCCGGTCGACGTCACGGTCGACGGCGATCCACTGCCGACCACGGCGCTGCCCACGCTCGCGCCGGGCGGCACCGGCCGGGTCGGGCTCGGGCCCGCCGAGGCGATCCGGGTGGCGCGCCGCACCGAACAGCACGAGTCGACCGCGGGTCTGCGGAGCACGACCACGGTGCTCACCCACCGTGTCCACGTGGAGCTGGCCAACCGGCTGCGGCGCCCGGTCACCGTAGAGGTCCGCGAGCGGGTCCCCGTCACCTCCGAGTCGGACATCCGGATCGAGGAGCGCGCCGACTGGACCCGCCCGGCCGACGGCGAGGGCCCCGACCGACACGTTCCGGGCACCCGCCTGTGGCGCGTCGAGGTGCCCGCGGGCGACACCGCCGTGCTGGACGGCGGCTACGAGATCCGGATCCCGGCCGCCAAGGCCCTCACCGGCGGCAACCGGAGGAGCTGACCCATGACCCAGAACATCCCGTTCGACGCCCCGCTGCCCGTCACCGCGGTGACGTGTCTGGAGGATCGCGCCCAGATCGAGCGCACCACGGAGGTCGAGCTCCCGGCCGGCGTCCACCGGCTGCGCCTCGGCCCGGTCGGCGCGCTCGCCGTCGACCGCAGCCTGCACGCCGAACTGACCGGCGCCGAAGCCACCGTCCTGGACGTACGGATCGTGCGGGCGTGGACCCCGCGCGGCCCCCAGCCGCCCACCGAGGACGACTCCCCGCTGCGCCACCGGCTCCACGCCCTCACCGAGGAGCAGCAGAGCCTGGAACAGCACCGCGACCGCCTGACCGCCCGCCTGGACGTGCTCGCGAAGCTGGCCACGGACCTCCTGCGGGACATCGCCGAGGGCGCCGGCACGGGCGAGAGCGAGCCGGAGCGCTGGAGCACGGAGCTCGACCGGGTGGACGCCGAGCGCGCCACCCAGGAGGACGAACTCACCACGGTCACAGGCCGCCTGAGCGACGTGACGGACGAACTCGACGAGACCTACCGGGTGTTGAACCTCTCCGAGTCCGAACCCCCCTCCCTCACCGCGCACGTGGAACTCACCGTCGAAGCCGCGGCACCCGCCCGCGCCGGCCTCCGCCTGACCCACCTCACCCCGTGCGCCCTGTGGCGCCCCGCCTACCGGGCGACCCTCGACGGCGGCCAACTCACCCTCCAGACCGACGCGATGGTCTGGCAGCGCACGGGCGAGGACTGGTCGGACGTGGCCCTGACCCTGTCGACGGCCCGCTCCACCCGCGCCACGACTCCGCCCCGGCTCGTCGAGGACCGCCTCACCCTGCGGGACCGCTCGACGGAGGAGCGCCGCACGGTCGCGGTCGCCGTGCGCGAGGAGGACATCAGCGACGTCGGCCCGCTCGAGGTGTCCGGCCTCCCGGGCGTGGACGACGGGGGCGAGACCCGCGTCCTGCACGCCCCGTCCCCCGCGTCCGTCCCCTCCGACGGCCGCGCCCACCGCGTCCCGCTCACCACGGCGACGGCACAGGCCCGCACGGAACAGGTCTGCGCCCCCGAGCTCTCCCCTCTCGTCACCCAGGTCGCCCGCTTCACGAACCCCACGGGCCACGCCCTGCTCGCGGGCCCCGTCGACCTGATCCGGGGCAGCGGCTTCACGGGCCGCGGCACGCTCCCCTTCACGGCCCCCGGCGCACCCCAGGAACTGTCCTTCGGCACCGCCGACACCTACCGGGTCACGCGCAGAACGGAAGAGTCCCGCGACACGACGACGCTCACCCAGCGCACCGTGATCACCCGCACGGTCCGCCTCCACGTCTCCCGCTTCTCACCCCCCGGCGAGACCGCCCCCGAGACGATCACCCTGCGCGAGCGCGTCCCGGTCTCAGAGGTCGCGAACGTCGACATCCGCCTCCGCAAGGAATCCTGCGACCCGTCCCCCGACACCCTCGACACCGAGGGCATCGCCCGCTGGGACCTCACCCTGGCCCCGGGCGGCCGGGCGACGGTGACGCTGGTGTACGAGGTGGTGGCGGGGGCGAAGGTGACGGGGTTGTAGTCCGGCGGGCGGGGCGTCGGCCCGGCGTCAGCGCCGCTCCGACTCCTCGCCCACGTCCGACGTCCCACCCACGACCGATTCCTCGCCCGCGGCCGGTTCGGCATCCGGCCCGGCCGCACGGCGACGGCGGCGCACCAGTACGACGCCGCACACCGCGAGCGCGAGCACCACGACCCCGGCCACGCCCCAGGCGGTGTGCCGGGTGAACAGCCACCGCAGGAAGGCGAGCGCCCCCGTGCCCACGAGGCCGTACAGCGTGGCCCAGGCCGCGCCGCCGACGAAGAGGGCGGGGAGGTAGCGGCGCAGGGGCATGCGGAGGGTGCCGGCGACGAAGTTGACGGC
>NZ_JBHYTK010000175.1:0-16451 GCF_042749255.1 Streptomyces sp. NPDC059524
CCTGGAAGGCAGCGGCTTCGCCGCGCCTTCCCCCGATGACAGGGACCCGGCGCCTTGATCGGGGAAATGAGCCCGAAGGGCATGCATTTCAGGGGCGCGGGTAACTGCGCGAGAAGCCCCACCGGCCCGCGGCCGCGACACGGCGGCGACGCCCCCCGGGCCATGGGCATCCCGCGAAACGGAGTGCCCCCCGTGGCAGAATCGCGGCAATGAGTACCTACCGTGGCAGCGCCCGCGCGACCGTCCTGCGAACGGTCGGCACGAGGGAACGACGCTCGCACCTGACCGCCCCCCGCGTCCCCACGGTCGGCATCGACATCGGCGGCACCAAGGTGATGGCCGGCGTCGTCGACGCCGACGGCACCATCCTGGAGACGCTGCGCACCGAGACCCCGGACAAGTCGAAGAGCCCGAAGGTCGTCGAGGACACCATCGTCGAGCTCGTCCTGGACCTGTCCGACCGCCACGACGTGCACGCGGTGGGCATCGGCGCCGCGGGCTGGGTCGACGCGGACCGCAACCGCGTCCTGTTCGCCCCGCACCTGTCCTGGCGCAACGAACCCCTGCGCGACCGTCTCTCCGGCCGCCTCTCGGTCCCCGTGCTCGTCGACAACGACGCGAACACCGCCGCCTGGGCGGAGTGGCGCTTCGGCGCGGGGCGCGGCGAGGACCACCTCGTGATGATCACGCTCGGTACGGGCATCGGCGGCGCGATCCTGGAGGACGGCCAGGTCAAGCGCGGCAAGTTCGGCGTCGCCGGCGAGTTCGGCCACATGCAGGTCGTCCCCGGCGGGCACCGCTGCCCGTGCGGCAACCGCGGCTGCTGGGAGCAGTACAGCTCGGGCAACGCGCTGGTCAGGGAGGCCCGCGAGCTGGCCGCCGCCGACTCCCCGGTCGCGTACAACATCATCGAGCGGGTCAAGGGCAACGTCCCGGACATCACGGGCCCGCTCATCACCGAGCTGGCCCGTGAGGGCGACGCCATGTGCGTCGAGCTGCTCCAGGACATCGGCCAGTGGCTCGGCGTCGGCATCGCCAACCTCGCCGCGGCCCTCGATCCGTCCTGCTTCGTCATCGGCGGCGGCGTGTCCGCGGCCGACGACCTGCTGATCGGTCCGGCCCGCGACGCGTTCAAGCGCCAGCTGACCGGCCGCGGCTACCGCCCCGAGGCCCGCATCGCCCGCGCCCAGCTCGGCCCCGAGGCCGGCATGGTCGGCGCCGCCGACCTGGCCCGGCTCGTCGCCCGCCGCTTCCGCCGCGCCAAGCGCCGCCGCGTGGAACGCTACGAGCGATACGAGCGTTACTCCCAGGCCCGCACCGGCGCCGACCAGGGCTGACCGGCCGGCCGACCGAGACCGTAGTGAAGTGACAGGAAACCCAGCGATGACCACGTCCCGCCCGTCCCCGGACCCCGACGCGGAGCCGCCGCGCGAGGCGGAGGCCCGCGGCCATGTGATCCGCCGCCGCGCCCTCACCCTCCTGACCATCGTGCTGCTCATCGGCATCCCCGCCGGCTACCTGGTGATCTCGGCGAACCAGAGCCGGGACAGCGGCAAGGACAAGGAGGAGAAGTACTCCGCGACGGGCCTCACCGTCGGCTGGCCGTCCCGGGTGCAGCGCCGCCTGTACGAGATACCCGTACCGGCGTACTCGCGCAACGTCGCGTACTACGAGACGAACAACTACAAGGTCAGCCGCCTGTACGCGCAGTTCCTCACGAGCAACACGGGACTCGACACGTTCCTGCGCAACGTCGGCTCCGACCCGTCGAAGCTGAAGCGGGACGACGAGGCGATCGGCGCCCGCGACCGGCACGTCGCCGGCTGGGACTTCACCGGTCCCGGCCCCTGGTACGGCCTCACGCACGACCAGAAGAACCCCGCGCCCACGCTCAGCGTGGTCGTGAACCGGTCGAACCCCGACCACCCGATGGTCTTCGTCGTCTCGACGACCCACCCCTGACCGGCGCGCGATGACAGCGGGCGGGGACCGGGACGGAGCCGGGTGGGACCCGGAGCGGCGCCGGCCCGCGCTGCCGCGCGGCCTGCGCCGCCGCCTCGCCCGGCTGCCCGTCGGCCTCTTCCGCGTCGGACTCGGCCCCCTGTTCGGCGGGCGCCTGCTCCTGCTGCACCACAAGGGGCGCGTCTCGGGCCTCGACCGCACCGTCGCCCTGGAGGTCGTCGCGTACGACCCGGCCCGCCGCAGCTGGATCCTCGCCTCCGGGTTCGGGCCCCGCGCCGACTGGTACCGGAACCTGCGCGCCGAACCGCGGACCGTCGTCCAGGTCGGCAACCGCCGCTACGCGGTCACCGCCCGCTTCCTGACCGAGCGCGAGGGCGCCGAGATCATGGCCGAGTACGCGCCGCGCCACCCGCGCACCGCCCGCAGGCTGTGCGCCTTCATGGGCTTCGAGGTCGACGGCAGCGCGGCGGCCTACCGGCGCGCGGGACGCGGCATCCCGTTCGTCCGCCTGGTCGCCGAGCCGGGGCAGCGGCTGCCCTGACCCGGCGCGTGCGGTGTGGGACGCCCCGGGATGGGCAGGCGCGCAGAGGTGGGCCCGCGACCGGACGTCGGCCCCGGGACCGAGGGGGAAGCGTGGTGCCACCGCGACCGGCCGACAGCGCGCACTGGGAGGACGGCGGCGTCCTCGTCGTCGACGTCGCGGGCGAGTTCGACGCCGACCGGGCGGAGCGGCTGTGCGAGCCCCTGCTGCGGATGACCCGGATCGGCCGGCGGCACTTCGTCGTGGACCTCGCCGCGGTCGACGCGGTGCGCTCCGACGGCGCCCTGCGCTTCGCCGAGGCCGCCCTGCGGCTCGGGGCCGCCGGCGCCGTCCTCGCCGTGGTCGCCGGCACCGCCGTGCGCCGCGCCCTGCTCGCCGCCGGCGCGGGACGCGTGAGCGGCGGCCTGCACGCCACCCGCGCCGACGCCCTCGCCGCCTGCCGGTCCCGGGCCGCCGGCGGCCGCGGCCGGCCGACCCCGGACTCGATCGGGTAACGGACCCCGAGCCGCACCGGCCCCACGCCGACCTTTGCATAGGCTAAAGCCGAACTTCTCGGAACAGTGAGGACGGCCGGAGGGCACGGCGGTGGCAGCGAGTCAGCGGGGGTCCGGCCGGGCCCGCCCGGCGCGCGAGCCCTGCCTCGCGGACCGGATGCGCGCGGCCCTGTGGGGCCCCGCGGAGTTCGTCGGTCCGCCCGGCCCCGGCCTGCTCGCGCACGGCCTCGCGGTCGGGGCCGCGGGCACCGGGGCCGTCACGGCGGCGGGCGCGGTCGGCATGTGGGCGGGCCCGCCGGTCCTCGCCCGCGGCGAGGCCGGTCTCGTGGTGGTCGCCGCCCTCGTCGTGTACCTCGCCGTCCTGCGCGCCGGGCGCGCCCTCGTCGGCATCGTCGCCGTGCTCGGCGTGTGCCTGACGCTGACCGTGCCGCAGGCCGCCGCCGGCCTCGCGCTCGCCGAGCGCGGCCGCGTCGAGCAGGCCAGGGTGGCCTCCGTGGAGCGGGTGCCCGGCCACCGCCGTTCCTTCTGCGAACTGGTACCCGAGTCGCCGCACGCCCCGCCCGGCACCCGGATCTGGCGCGGCTGCACCGCCGCCACCGGACCCGGCGACGACCTCACGATCGTGTACGACCCGCGGGGCCGTGCCCCGCTGCGCGGCTCCGCCCAGCCGCACGAGCGCCGGGCGACCGCCCTGCGGCCGGCCGCCCTGGCTCTGGGCGTCGCACTGATGTCCGCGCTCGCCGTCGTACGGTCCTTCCGGCTGACGGCGTCGACCGCGCAAGCTGAGACGCACAGGAAGACGCACCGGAAGACGCACGGGCAGCCGGAGGGCCGGACGCCGGGGGAGTGGCAGCGGGGGACGCAGGGCGGAACACAGGGGGACACCGATGACCGGAAGCGACATGACCGAGAAGGCTGAGCGGGCCGGCGGGTCCCGTGTGCTCTTCGCGCTGCCCTATGGCGTGATGGGCCTGGCCACCGCGGCCGAACTGCTGACCCCGCCCGGCTTCGGCATGCTGCCGCTGCTCTCGCTCGGCCCCGCCTTCGCCGGACTCGTCGGCACCCGGTGGCGCACCGCGTGGATCGGCTCGCTCGCCGGCCTCATGTGCCTGCTCCTGGCCCTGTACGACGGCCAGTTGGGCCGTCGCCGCATCTCCATCGCCCTGGTCTGCGTCGCCGGGGTGACCGCGGCCGGACTCGTCGCGGCGGTGCTGCGCGAGCGCCGCGACGCCGAGCTGGCGAGCGTCCGCTCCATCGCGGAGGTCGCCCAGCGGGTGCTGCTGCGGCCCGTGCCCCGGGTCGCGGGCCCGCTGCGCGTCGCCGTGTCGTACACCTCGGCCGTGGCGCAGGCCCGCATCGGCGGCGACCTGTACGAGGTCGTGGCCGCGCCCGGCGGCACCCGGGTCCTCATCGGCGACGTCCAGGGCAAGGGACTCGAAGCGGTGGAGACGGCGGCGCTGGTCCTCGCCGCGTTCCGCGAGGCCGCGCACGACGATCCGGACCTCGACGGGCTCAGCCGGCGGCTGCGCCGGGCGGTGGAACGGCAGGCCCCTGTTCCCGGAACCGCCCCGGTTCGCGCTGCCGCTCGGCCTCGGCGTGCACGGCGGGGACGAACCGGAGCCGTTCCGCGTCGCGTTCGAGCCCGGCGACCAGATCCTGCTCTACACGGACGGGGTGAGCGAGGCCCGTGACGCGGCGGGCCGCTTCTATCCCCTGGGCGAGCGCACGGAACTGCTCAAGGCGGCCGACCCGGAGGCCGCCCTGGAGGAACTGCGCACCGATCTCGTCCGCCACACCGCGGGCCCCCTCCACGACGACGCGGCGATGCTCCTCCTGCGCCACCGGGACGCGGGCCCGGACCCCCGGCCGGCCGGCGACGCAGGATAGAAAGGTCCCATGCCCAGGAAACCGGCTCCGGCGGAGCACGACCCCAGCCCGGAGCACCCCGGACGCCCGGAGCGCGCGGCCGAGGCCGGCCCGGAGCGGGGCGCCGGTCCGGCGCCGGCCGGGGCCGGGCTCGACGACGTGGACGCCGTGACACGCGCCGTGCTGACGGCGTCGCGGGTGCTCGTCGCGCTCTCCGCCCGTTCCCTCGCCGAGGTCGAGGACGGGGTGACACTCCCTCAGTTCCGCATGCTGGTCGTCCTGTCGACGCGCGGGGCGACCAAACTCGTCGCGCTCGCCGACCTGTTGGGGGTCGCGCCGTCGACCGCCATGCGCATGGTCGACCGGCTCATCGCGGCCGGGCTCGCCGACCGCCGGATCAACCCGGACAACCGCCGCGAGACCATCCTCCAGCTCACCGACGAGGGCCGGCGCACGGTCGAGGACGTCACCGCGCGCCGCCGACGGGAGATCGCGGCGATCGTCCAGCGCCTGGCCCCCGAGCGGCGCACCGCGCTCATCGACGCGCTGACCGCGTTCAACGAGGCGGTCGGCGAACCCCCGGTGCCGCTCGCCGGCGACGCGGCCGGACCGCCGCATCCGCTCGGCTGGGGCGAGCCCGGGACGGGCTGAGCCCGGGGCCCGGCGCGCCTGAACCATCGCCCCTCGCGCAGCGTCTCAGCATGTGGCCTCTACGATCGCCCGCGGGGGCCACGACGTCAGTCCAGGAGAGGAACCTTTCATGCGTGCTCGGAGTATCGGTGCGGCGGCGGTCACGGCAGTGGCCCTGGTGGCGGCCCGGGACCTCGTCCAGAAGAAGCACGCGCTGCTGAGGAACTTCCCCGTCATCGGGCACGCCCGGTACCTGCTGGAGACGATCGGCCCCGAGCTGCGGCAGTACGTCGTGACCTCCAACGAGGAGGAGCGCCCCTTCAGCCGCGACCAGCGCACCTGGATCTACGCGTCGGCGAAGGAGGAGAACAACTACTTCGGCTTCGGCACCGACGTCGACGTCGAGCACATCCAGGGGCACGCGTACGTGAAGCAGCGCACGTTCGCCGGGCCGCTGCCCGATCTGCACGACCCGCAGGCCCCGCTGCCCTCGGCCAAGGTCCTGGGCGGCCCGCGCGGCCGCGCCAAGGCGTTCCGCCCCGCGAGCGTCGTGAACATCTCCGCGATGAGCTTCGGCTCGCTCTCCGGCGCCGCCATCACCGCGCTCAACAAGGGCGCGGCGCTCGCCGGCACGATGCAGAACACGGGCGAGGGCGGCCTGTCCCCGTACCACCGCAACGGCGGCGACCTGATCCTCCAGATCGGCACCTCGTACTTCGGCTGCCGCGACGAGAACGGCATGTTCGACCTCGACAAGCTCAAGGAGGTCGTCGCCGGAGCGCCCGTCAAGGCCATCGAGATCAAGCTGTCGCAGGGCGCCAAGCCGGGCCTGGGCGGCATGCTCCCCGGCGCGAAGGTCACCCCCGAGATCGCGGCCATACGCGGTATCCCGGCCGGCAAGGACTGCGCGTCCCCCTCCCGGCACACCGCGTTCCACGACGTCGACTCGATGCTCGACTTCGTGGAGCGGATCGCGGACGCGACCGGTCTGCCGGTCGGCATCAAGAGCGCGGTCGGCGAGATGGACTTCTGGCAGGAGCTCGCCACGCTGATGTCGCGCGGCGACCGCGGCGTCGACTTCGTCACGATCGACGGCGGCGAGGGCGGCACCGGCGCCGCCCCGCTCATCTTCACCGACTCGGTGTCGCTGCCCTTCCGCATGGGCTTCTCCCGCGTCTACAGCACCTTCGCCGAGCGCGGCCTGACCGACTCCGTCACCTTCATCGGCTCCGGCAAGCTCGGCCTGCCCGAGAACGCCGCCGTCGCCTTCGCCCTCGGCGTCGACATGATCAACGTAGGGCGCGAGGCGATGCTGTCCATCGGCTGCATCCAGGCCCAGAAGTGCCACACCGACAAGTGCCCCACCGGCATCGCCACCCAGGACCCCTGGCTGGTGCGCGGCGTCGACCCCGCCTCGAAGTCCACCCGGGCCGCCGTCTACCTGCGCACCCTGCGCAAGGAACTCCTGAAGGTCTCGGGCGCCGTCGGCGTCGCCCACCCGGCGCTCATCACCGCCACCGACATCGAGATCATGAACGGCGACTACGACGCCCGCACCCTCGCGAGCGTCTACGGCTACAAGGACGGCTGGGGCGAACTCGGCGAGGACCTCGCCCGCGAGATCACCACGCTGCTCACCGGGCAGGAGAAGTAGGACCGCCGGACCTCTCGCCGCCTGGACCTCGACCACGTCGGAGTCCAGGCGCTCGCCGAGGACGGGGCCGTCGTGACGGCGGTCGAGCTGTGGTGGCCGGGGGAGGGCCGGGTCTCCACCAGCCTGCCGCGCCATGTCACCCCGGTCCTGGTCGGCGCCGAGGAGCACTACGCCTGACGGAGCCGCTCCGGGCCAAGTGGCCACGGTCCGCGCACAGTTGACCCGCCCTCAAGGCGGATGGAGCCGCGCTCCCTCCCCGGCCCGCTCCGTGTCCCCCTCCTCCGCCTCCCCCGGACGGACCGTCAGCGAACGGGATGCCGGGCCGGGCGTTCGGGGGACGGCCCGTGGGCAGTCGTGTCGCCGCCGATCGGGTTGTCCAGCGCGACGCGCCGCAGAGCGCGTACGACTTCTCACACGCCGTTAAATGCCTGCTCAGGGCGGGTGGCTGGGCCGGGCCGGGCCAGGGCCGGAATCCGGCGCAAGGCCCCGGCAGGGTGATCCGGGCGGACGGCTCGAGTGGTGCGCGGGTCGGGACTGGCCGACGGTGATCACGCCGGGGCTGGTCACACAGCTGACATGAGGTCAGCGGCCTGGCCACGGCGGAAGGAAACCGACGATGCGTTCTGCCCGCATTCTCCTCGCCACCGCGACGGCCACGGCCGCGCTCGCCATCGCCGCGCCCGGCGCCTTCGCCGCCTCCGGGGGCGACTGGAACAACAACGACGACTCTTCCTACAGCAAGGAGCACGACAAGGACAGCGACCACGGCAAGCCGCACGGCGGGATGCACACCGGTGGCGGCGCGCTGACGGCGGTCCAGGGTGACGACTGGCAGAAGGACAAGGAGAAGGGCGGCTCCGACTCCGGCGGCGACGAGCGCAAGGACTGGGGCGGCGGCGAGGAGCACGGCAAGCCGAGCGGCGGGATGCACACCGGCGGCGGCGCGCTGACGGCGGACAAGCCCGACGACTGGACCAAGGACAAGGAGAAGTACGACCCCGAGACGTACAAGAACGACAGCGGCAACGAGTCCTGGGGCGGCTCCGACCACGAGAAGCCGACCGGCGGCATGCACACCGGTGGCGGCGGGCTCGCGAACCCGGGTGTCACGGCCGGCGGCCTGGCGGTCCTCGGTGTCGCCGCGGCCGGACTGTACGCGATGCGCCGCAAGAGCGCGTCCGACCTGTCCTGACCGGTGCCTGTCATAGCGGCCGGGGCCGCCGCCTGAACCTCGCGCGGCGGCCCGGCTGGCCCCTCCCGCATCTCCGCCCGGCCGTTCCGGGCCGGTTCCTCCCGCTCTTCCGTACTTCCTTATCGCTTGTTCTCGAGGTGGTCTCTGATGGCAGCCCGGTCGCCTTCCCCCGCTGAAACCGATCCCGCGCCGCCCGGGCAGCGGTCCCGTCCCGGCGTCTGGGTCGCCTGGGCCCTCGGCCTCCTCGTCCTCGGGACGAGCCTGTTCGGCGGGCACGACGAACCGTCCGCGCCCTCGGGCACGACCGGCTCCTCCGCGACGCACGCACCGGCCTCGGCGGCCCCGCGCGCCACCGGCAAACACCTGCCGCGGGCCCGGCCGAAGCGGCTCCTCATCCCGAAGATCGGCGTCGACGCCCCCTTCACCGGCCTCGCCATCGGCCCCACGGGCCAGCTCGAACCGCCGCCCGCCGACGACACGAACCTGGTCGGCTGGCAGGCCGACGGAGTGTCACCGGGCGAGGTGGGCACGGCGATCATCGCCGGGCACGTCGACACGAAGACGTCCCCCGCGGTGTTCGCGAGCCTCAGCGACCTGAAGAAGGGCGACCGGTTCACCGTGAAGCGGTCCGACCGGCGGACCGCCTCCTTCGTCGTGGACAGCGTCGAGACCTTCGCGAAGGACGACTTCCCCGACAAGCGCGTGTACGCGGACACCCCGCAGGCCCAGGTCCGGCTGATCACCTGCGCCGGTGACTACGACCGCTCGGTGCGGGACTACACCGACAACCTCGTCGTCTTCGCCCACCTCGTGTGAGCCGGACGGACCCTCAGGTGCGGGCCAGGACCGCGGTGAGCGCCTCCCGAAGCGCCGGCTCCGGGTCCGCCACCGGCCCTTCGGACCGCCACGCGACGAATCCGTCCGGACGGACCAGTACCGCGCCGCCCCCGCCGACGCCGTGCGCCTCGGCCCAGTCCGTGTCGGACGCGGGCGTCAGCTCGGCCGCGGGACCGGTGCCGATGCGGTACGCGTCGAGGGGGACGCACAGCTCCGCCGCGAGGCGCCGCGCCGCCGCGTGCCAGCCGGCGTCGGTCCCGTCGCCGCTGTCCTGCGAGCTGAGGAGCACCAGCGAGCGCTCGTACAGGTCGAGGGTGGAGATCCGGTTCCCGGCGCGGTTCAGCCACAGGTGCGGGGCGCGGGTTCCGGGCTCGCCCGCCAGCCGTACGCCGTCGGGCACGACCGGGGCCGCCGGGTCGGTGCCGAGGACCGCGCCGCGCGGATAGCGGTAGGCGAGCGCCACGTTGAGGATCCCGCCCTTCCTGCCACCGGGACCGCCACCAGGGCCGCCAGGGCCACCCGGGCCGCCGGGGCCGCCGCCGGGCGCACCGCCGGGGCCGCCCGCACCGCCGGCTTCCGGGCCGGGCGTGTAGCCGGGGTGGCTGTGCTCGACCGAGCGCGAGGACGCCCGCGCGCTCGTCGCCTCCGCGACCGGCCGGCGCTCCGCGTCGTACGTCTCCAGCAGGCCGGGCCCGGCCCAGCCGCCCAGTACGGCGGCCAGCTTCCACGCGAGGTTGTGCGCGTCCTGGATGCCGGTGTTGGAGCCGAACGCCCCGGTGGGCGACATCTCGTGGGCCGAGTCCCCGGCGAGGAACACCCGGCGCTCCCCGTACCGTTCGGCGACCCGCTCGGCCGCGTGCCACGCGGCCCTGCCGGTGATTTCCACATCGAGGTCCGGCACCCCGACGGCCCGCCGGATGTGCGCGACGCACCGCTCGTCGGTGAACTCCTCCAGCGTTTCGCCGTGTTCGGGGTGCCAGGGCGCGTGGAAGACCCAGTGCTCGCGGTTGTCGACGGGCAGCAGCGCGCCGTCCGCCTCCGGGTCGGTGAGGTAGCACACGATGAAGCGCCTCTCGCCCACGACATCGGCGAGAGCGCGCGAGGTGAACGTGACGCTCACGTTGTGGAACAGGTCGCCCGGGCCGCTCTGCCCGATGCCGAGGTGCTCACGGACCGGGCTGCGCGGCCCGTCCGCCGCGACCAGGTAGTCCGCGCGGACGGTCGTGTGCTCGCCGGTGTCCCGCGTCTTGAGCCGCGCGGTCACCCCCTCGGCGTCCTGCTCGAACGACATCAGCTCCGTGCCGTAGCGCAGGTCGCCGCCCAGCTCCCGGGCGCTGTCGAGCAGCACCGGCTCCAGGTCGTTCTGGCTGCACAGGCACCAGCCGCTCGGGCTGAAGCGGGCGAGCCCGCCCCCGGGGTCGATCTCCTTGAACAGCCACTCGCCGGCGTCCCCCACCAGCGTCGGGGTCTGGAGGATGCCGTGGTTGCCGGCCAGGACCGACGCCGCCTCCTCGATGCGCCGCTGCACCCCGGCCACCCGGAACAGCTCCATCGTGCGCACGTTGTTGCCGCGCCCGCGCGGGTGGATCGACGTGCCCGAATGGCGCTCGACGAGCATGTGCGGGACGCCGAGACGCCCCAGGAACAGCGAGGTCGACAGGCCCACGAGGGAGCCGCCGACGATGAGGACGGATGTGTGCTGCACGGCCTCGGGGGCCTCGTGCGAACGGGTCATGTGACTGCCTCCAGCGTCACCTGCGACGTGAGTGAGGGATTTCGCCCACATTGCACGCCGCGCTGTACCACTTCGCGCGTCGGAAGCACCTACCGGGCACCTATTTCACCCGACCGGACCGTGCGGTTCGCGCGACGCCGGGACCCGCGTCGACGATCGGCACATGGCGACCGCGCTGTCCCGGACGCGCCGGCCGCACCAGACCCTCGACGAGGAGTCGCACCAGACCCTCGACCGGGCGTCGCACCAGACCCTCCACGGCAAAGAGAGAGGCGTGCCGGTATGTCCATCTCAGGACGCATATCGCAGTCGGCGTTCGACGGTTCCAGGCTGCGGGTGATCCTCCTGCTCGACCTGTACGAAGGGGCCCAGCAGCAGTTCCTCGACGCGTACGAGCACATGCGCAACCAGGTCGCGTCGGTGCCCGGTCACCTCAGCGACCAGCTGTGCCAGTCGATCGAGAACCCCTCGCAGTGGCTCATCACCAGCGAGTGGGAGAGCGCGCCGCCGTTCCTCGCCTGGGTGAACAGCGAGGAGCACGTCGAGACCGTCCGCCCGATGCACAACTGCGTCCGGGACACCCGCTCGATGCGCTACAGCATCCTGCGCGAGACCACCCCCGCCGGGCCGACCACCCCCGAACCGGCGGCGGCGACCACGCAGGCGGTGGCCCGGGTCGGCGACGGCGCGGCGCGCCACGCCCTCACGTTCACCGTCAAGCCGGGCTCCGAGTCCAAGGTCGCGGAGATCCTCGCCGCGTACCGGTCGCCCCAGGCCCAGGTCGACGACACCACACGGCTGCGCCGCACCTCGCTGTTCATGCACGGCAACCGCGTCGTGCGCGCCGTGGAGGTCGAGGGCGACCTCCTCGCGGCGCTGCGCCACGTGGCCCGCCAGCCGGAGATCCGGGCCGTCGAGGAGGCCGTCAACCCGTACCTGGAGCAGGACCGCGACCTGACCGACCCCGAGTCGGCGCGCGTCTTCTTCACCCGGGCCGCGCTCCCCGCCGTCCACCACGTCGTGTCCGACCGCCCGGCCCCCGAGGGCCTGAGCCGGCACGCGCTGCACTACCCGGCCAAGGAAGGCCGCGGGATGGACCTGGCCCGGCTGCTCGCCCTCCAGGACGCGGCCGCGGCCGACGACCCGCACAGCCCCGTGTACGCGTCGACGGTGTTCCAGCGCGACGACATCGTGGTGCGCCTCATCGACATCACGGGCGAGCTCGACGCGGACCCCGTCGCGTCCGTCGGGCTCAAGGGCCTGGAGCGGGACGGAGAGGCCGAGCGCCTCATCGACCTCGCCGCGATCGGCGTGGAGGGCTCCCTGCACACGGAGCGCAACATCAACCGGCTCCTGTCGCACATCGACATGACGCCGGTCACCGACCGCAGCTCGGCCGACTCCTGACACACCGCCGCCGGCGTCCGCGGGCCGGGCCCGCCACGCCACCACTCACCCGGAGGTATCACGCATGATCAAGCATCCACGCATCGTGGACCTGAGCGAGACCGAGCCCAACCGCCGGCGCGGAGGTGACCTGCGGGCCATGCTCACGCCCGCCACGGTCGGCTCCACCAGCGGCTTCATGGGCCTCGCCCTGATCCAGCCCGGAGAGCGCATCGGCGAGCACTACCACCCGTACTCCGAGGAGTTCGTGTACGTCGTGCAGGGCGCCCTCGAGGTCGACCTGGACGGCGAGACGCACGAGCTGCGCCCCGACCAGGGGCTGCTCATCCCGATCGACGTGCGGCACCGCTTCCGCAACGTCGGCGACGTGGAGGCCCGCATGGTCTTCCACCTCGGCCCGCTCGCCCCGGAGCCGCGCCTCGGACACGTCGACACCGAGGAGCCCGAGCCAAGTGAGGTCATAAGGTGACCCGGCGGGTGGCGGTCACCGGCGTCGGCGTGGTGGCGCCCGGGGGAATCGGCGCCACGGCGTTCTGGGACCTGCTCTCCAACGGCCGGACGGCGACCCGCGGCATCACGCTGTTCGACCCGGCGGGCCTGCGCTCGCGGATCGCCGCCGAGTGCGACTGGGACCCGGACGCCCACGGCCTGCCCCTCGACGTGCGCGACCACACGGACCGGTACATCCAGTTCGCGGTCGCCGCCGCCGGCGAGGCCGTACGCGACTCCGGACTCGACACCGGCCGCGAGGACCCCTGGCGGATCGGAGTCTCCCTCGGCAGCGCCATCGGCGGGACCACCCGCCTGGAGCACGACTACGTCCTCGTCAGCGAGCGCGGCAAGCGCTGGGACGTGGACCACCGCGCGGCCGAACCCCAGCTCCACCGGGCCTTCTCGCCGAGCACGCTCGCCGCGGTCGTCGCCGAACAGTTCGGCGCCCAGGGCCCCGTGCAGACCGTCTCCACCGGATGCACCTCCGGGCTCGACGCGGTGGGCTACGCCTTCCACACCGTCCAGGAGGGCCGGGCCGACGTCTGCATCGCGGGCGCCTCCGACTCCCCGGTCTCACCCATCACGATGGCGTGCTTCGACGCCATCCGGGCGACCTCGCCGAACAACGACGACCCCGAGCACGCCTCCAGACCCTTCGACGCGGACCGCAACGGCTTCGTCATGGGGGAGGGAGCGGCGGTCCTCGTCCTGGAGGAGGCCGGGCACGCCCGCGCGCGCGGCGCCCACGTGTACTGCGAGATCAGCGGCTACGCCACGTACGGCAACGCGTACCACATGACCGGTCTGACCAGCGAGGGCCGGGAGATGGCCCGGGCGATCGACACCGCCCTCGGCCAGGCCCGGCTCGACCCCACGCTGATCGACTACGTCAACGCCCACGGCTCCGGCACCCGGCAGAACGACCGGCACGAGACGGCCGCCGTCAAGCTGTCGCTGGGCGCCCACGCCTACGACACCCCGATGAGCTCCATCAAATCCATGGTGGGCCACTCCCTGGGCGCGATCGGCGCGATCGAGGTGGCCGCCTGCGTCCTCGCGCTCCAGCACCAGGTGGTGCCGCCCACCGCGAACTACGAGACGCCCGACCCCGAGTGCGACCTGGACTACGTACCGCGCACCGCCCGCCCCCGGAAGCTGAGGAACGTGCTCTCCGTCGGCAGCGGATTCGGCGGCTTCCAGTCCGCGGTGCTCCTGGCCGGGCCAGGCGGGAGGACACGATGAGCGGTCGACGCGCCCGGCGCGCGGTCATCACCGGCACCGGTGTGATCGCCCCCAACGGACTGCACGCGGACGCCTACTGGAAATCCGTCCGGGAGGGCCTGTTCGTCCTGGACCGGATCACCCGCGAGGGCTGCGGGAACCTGCCGCTGCGCGTCGGCGGCGAGGTCCGCAGCTTCGACGCCGAGGACCACATCGAGGAGCCGTTCCTGGTCCAGACGGACCGGTTCAGCCACTTCGCCATGGCCGCGGCGGCCCAGGCCCTCGACGACGCGGGCCTCGGGCGCGGGGCGCCCGACGACCCGTACTCCATCGGCGTGTTCACCGCCGCCGGGTCCGGCGGCGGCGAGTTCGGCCAGCGCGAACTGCAGAAACTGTGGGGCCAGGGCTCCAAGTTCGTCGGCCCCTACCAGTCCATCGCCTGGTTCTACGCGGCCAGCACCGGCCAGATCTCCATCTGGAGCGGCTTCAAGGGACCGTGCGGAGTCGTCGCCAGCGACGAGGCCGGCGGCCTGGACGCCGTCGCACACGCGGCCCGCGCCGTGCGGCGCGGCACCGAGGCCCTGGTCGTCGGCGCCACGGAGGCCCCGCTCGCCCCGTACTCGATGGTGTGCCAGCTCGGCTACCCCGAGCTCAGCACCGCCGAGGAACCCGAACGCGCCTATCTGCCCTTCACCACGGCGGCCCGCGGGTTCGCGCCCGCCGAGGGCGGCGCCGTCCTCGTCGTGGAGGAGGAGAACCGAGCCCGCGAGCGCGAAGCGCCGCTGCGCGCCGTCGTCGCCGGACACGCCGCCACCTTCACGGGCGCGTCCCGGTGGGAGCGCTCCAGAGAAGGCCTCGCGCGGGCGATCCGCGGCGCCCTCGACGAGGCCGGCTGCGCCCCCGAGGAGATCGACGTCGTGTTCGCCGACGCCCTCGGCGTCCCGGAGGCCGACCGCGCCGAGGCCCTGGCCCTCGCCGACGCCCTGGGCGCCCACGGCACCCGCGTCCCCGTCACGGCCCCCAAGAGCGGCATGGGGCGCGCCTACTGCGCGGCGTCCGTGCTGGACGTGGCGGCCGCCGTGTACGCCATGGAGCACGGCCAGATTCCCCCCACGCCCAACGTGTTCGACATCTGCCACGACCTGGATCTGGTGATGTCCCGCGCTCGCCCCGCCGAGCTGCGCACGGCCCTGGTCCTCAGCCGGGGACTCATGGGCTCCAACGCGGCGCTCGTAGTGCGCCGCTGCGACGGATCCGCCCGATAGCACCGGGCGGGAAGGAGAACACCCGCATGATCACCACCGAAGTCACCTACGAGGAACTGGCCGGCCTGATGAAGAAGGCCGCCGGCATCACCGTCGACCCCCAGGAACTCGCGCAGGACCCCGACGCCCCCTTCGACGCGCGCGGCATCGACTCGCTCGGCCTCCTCGGCATCGTCGGCGAGATCGAGAACCGGTACGGCCGGTCGCTGCCCCCCGACTCGGAGCGCTGCAAGACACCCCGAGCGTTCCTCGACCTGGTCAACAACGCCCTCAAGGCTGGAGCCTGACATGGCACGCACCGAGAACAGCATCACCATCGACGCCCCCCTCGACCTCGTCTGGGAGATCACCAACGACATCGAGAACTGGCCGCGGCTCTTCAGCGAGTACGCGTCCCTCGACGTCCTCTCCCGCGACGGCGACACGACGACGTTCCGGCTGACCATGCACCCGGACGACAACGGGAAGGTGTGGAGCTGGGTCTCGGAGCGGACCGTGAACCGCGCCGAGCGGACCGTGCGCGCCCGCCGCGTCGAGACCGGCCCCTTCGCCCACATGAACATCCGGTGGGACTACGCGCAGACCCCGGAGGGCACCCGCATGGACTGGGTGCAGGACTTCGCGATGAAGCCCGAGGCCCCCGTCGACGACTCCTGGATGACGGACAACATCAACCGGAACTCCGCCACGCAGATGGCCCTCATCCGCGACAAGATCGAGAAGGCCGCGCGGGAGCGGCAGAAGGCGCCCGCGACGCCGCGCTGACGGCCCGGCGAGGAAGGAAACCCGATGCACCACTCCCTGATCGTCGCCCGCATGGCGCCCGGCTCGGCGCCCGCGATCTCCGACGTGTTCGCCGCCTCCGACAGCGGTGAACTCCCGCACCTCATCGGTGTCGACCGGCGCAGCCTGTTCCAGTTCGGCGACGTGTACCTGCACCTCATCGAGTCCGAGCGGGACCCCTCGCCCGCCATCGCGAAGATGGCCGGGCACCCCGAGTTCCGCAGCGTCAGCGAGCAGCTGTCGGCGTACGTCAGCGCGTACGACCCGACGACCTGGCGCAGCCCCGAGGACGCCATGGCGCACTGCTTCTACCGCTGGGAGCGGGGCGCCCCGTCCTGACCGGGCGCCCGGGAACGACACGAGGCCGCCGGC
>NZ_JBHYTK010000176.1:0-16385 GCF_042749255.1 Streptomyces sp. NPDC059524
CCCCACCGCTATTTGGGGCGGGGCGCGCCCCCGCCCGTGGCGACGGCGGGGCCGGGGCGCGCTCGTCCGCGTTCCGCCTCCCCACCGCGCAGGTGACACGGGGCGCACCACCCGACTTCAGCAGGACCGCCGGCCCGCACCCCGGCAGACGAGGCACACGTTGTCGCCGTGGCAGTCCGGGCAACCGGAGCGGTAGCCGGTGTAGGAGCCGCTGCGCAGGAAGACGATGCGGCCCTCGCAGGTGGGGCACCAGCCGAGCCCGTCGCACTCGGGGCACAGTTCGTACCCCGGGCCCACGGTCTCCGCGGTGACGACGGGTTCCGGGCTCTCCCACGCGTACAGCCGGGTCACCGGAGTGCGGCCGTATAACTCCACGGCCCGGGCCGAGAGCCGGAACTGGACCTCGAACCCGTCCCGGGTGCCCGAGACGATCGCCTCGTACCGCTTCCGGACGCTCTCGGGCTCCCCCTCCCCGGTGCCGGTCGTCCACCCGGCGGCCGCGAGGACGGCGGCGGCCCGTTCCCGCAGTTCCGCGACGGAGCCGGAGGCCTTCGCCGGGTGGGGAAGGCGCCCGGTCAGGACCTGGTAGCGGCCGTCCGGGGTCCAGGGATCGGCGGTCCACAGCTCGTCGAACCCGCTGAAGCTCGGCGCGGAGCCGGGGACCAGCCCCGCCGCGAACCGCTCCAGATGCCGGGCCAACTCCTCCACCGAGCGCCGCAGTTCCTGCCGCGCCCCGGCGATCTCCCGCTCGGGCATCCGCCCCGCCCTCCCCGTACGTCGTCTGCACTCCGACGCGATTCTGCCCCGGACAGCGCAGGGGGTTAAGGTGACAGACGCTGTAGTTGCATTCTGAACTTATTTTTCCGCTCCGCGCACCTGCCCTGGAGGCGCCGTGCCTCACGTCACCGTCGACTACTCGCCCGGGCTCGCCGGCACCTTCGACCGGCACGCCTTCGCCGCCGCGCTGCACACGCTGGTGGTGGAGGCCGCGGGCTCCCAGGGGACGTGCAAGGTCTTCTTCCGCGCGGCCACGGAGACGTACGTGATGGGGTGCGAGGACGAGGGCACTCCGGTCGCGCACGTGGAGGTGGCGCTGCTGCCCGGCCGCAGCGAGGGGACGCTCGCGCGGCTGTCGGCGAAGGTGCTGGAACTGCTGCGCACCCATCTGGGGCCAGGGGCGGGCGGGGACGGGACCGGCGGCGGTGTCGTGTGCTCGGTGGAGGTCAGGCCGCTCGCCGCGTACAGCCTGTATCCGACCCGGCTGACGGCGCGGGCCGGCGCGGCGCTCAGGTCGTGGACCCGCAGCGGCCGCAGGTCCCGAGCCAGCGGCGTAGCGCGTGATGCACGCTGTCGGGCAGGGCGCTGAGCCGTTCGATCGCCTCGGTGTCGCCGGGCGAGGGGGCGACGCCCGCCGCGGTGAGCAGGGCGTGCAGGTCGAGGCGGCGCAGGTCACGCGGGTCGACGTGGCAGGGCAGCCGGTCGGCCGGGTTCGGCGGGGGCAGCAGCCAGTCGCCGGCCGTCGGGGCGTCGTACGTCAGCAGGTCGTCGGGGTGCGTCGTGATCGTCTGCATGCCGCTCTCCTCGGTGGGGTGAGCCGTTCCTGTCCCTTGCCGAGAGGCGCTCGGGGCGCCGCGCGGTTGCGGCGCCGTCCGAGGTTCACACGATGGACGCAATCCACGGATAGTCGGACGACTCGGGCGGCGCCGGGGCCGGTGCTCCCGCTCAGGGCAGGATCAACAGGGCGTCTCCCACCGGGCGTTCACCGGTCGCGTCGGACGGTGCGTTGATCACGGCGTCGTCCACGACCATGGTGGTCGAGCCGCCTCCGTCGAGGTTCATGGCATCGCGCAGGCCGAGGCTTCGCGCCACGGCCGCGCTCTCGGGGATCGACAGTCCGAGCGCGTCGGTCGACCGGCCGTCGGCGGTGACGAGGACGGTGCGTCCCGCGGCGTCGATCCCGGCGAGGGTGCGCGGGTTCCGCTTGTGGACCCAGCCGTAGTAGAAGCTCGGACTGCCGGGCTGGACCATGCCGTCGGCGGCGGGGGTGACGTGCGGGCGTCCGTCCCGCACGAGTTCGGGTCCACCGTTGAGCACGCTCGTGCCCGGGGCGGGCGTGACCTTCCGGCCGTCCTCGTCGCGCAGGTCGCCGCGCACGTCGAGGCGCCGCCCCACCGTCGCCAGTTCTTCCAGGTCGTCCACGAGGTCCCCCGTCGCCTGGACCGAGCTGCCGCCGGCCGGGAGGGGACCGCCGCGCGGCGTCCGCACCTCGACGACCTTGCCCGTCGCGTCGAGGACCGCCTCGGCTCCGTCGCCCGCGGGGGTGCGGGCGCCGAACTCGGTGGTGAACGCGATCAGTTCGTCCGGGTCGGCGCAGGTGACGTCGTGCAGCGGGAGCGCGGTGGGGGTGTCGTCGGCGGTGCCGCCGCAGTTGCGGATCAGACCGGGGACCCGGTCGACGCCGTCCAGCGGGAGCGAACCGTGCCGGCCGGCCACCCGGCCCTGCCAGGACAGGCGGCTGATCTCGCCCCGCCGGGCGTCCTCCCGGAACACGAACCCGGGCCGTCCGCGCACCGGTTCGCTCAGCAGGCGTCCGTCGTAGACGCCGACGCCGGCGGGGTCGCCGGGTGCGCCCGCGCGCGGGTCCAGCACGAAGAAGCCCGCGTTCACGGCCGCGGTGGCGCCGGCGTCGGCGGCCAGTCGGCTGGTCGTCTCGCGCTGCTCCAGGTCGGGTCCGTACGAGGCTTTCAACGTGCCCCGGAAACGGTGCGGGTCGATGGTGAGGACGTCGACGCGCCAGGGCCCCCGGTCGCCCGCGTCCCCGTCCCAGCCGGTGTAGACGGCGGAGCCCGCGTACCCGGCGGCCCGCAGCCGGGTACGTACGGCGTCGGCGTCGGTCCGGGCGTCGAAGGTCCCGACGCGGACCCGCCAGCCGAGGCTCCCGCCCGCGTAGTCGGCGACCGCCTCGGTGACGACCTGCTCGGTGCGCGCCTCGAAGCCGTCCGCGCGCAGCGCCTCCACCAACCGGTCCGCGCTGGCACGGTCGTTGAGCGCGCTGGGCGGGGCGTCGGGGTCGGGTGAGCCGGGGCCGCCGGGGATGGAGACCTCCACGGTCCACGGCAGGGCCGGGGCGTCGGCGCCGCGCACGATGCGGGTGAGGGTGACGCCGGGCTGGAGCGTCCGGGTGGTCCGGGTCTCGGTCAGGCCGGGCGCGCCGAGCGGCAGGCCCCGCTCGCCGTCGGCGCGGGGCGCGGACGCGGCGGGCGCGACCAGGCCTCCGACCACCGCCAGCGCCGACATCACCGTGCACGCACCGAGCAGTCGTCTGTTCACGTCTCCCCCTCAACCGGAACGCGGCCCCAGGAAACGGTGCGGGGCCGGGCCGTCTCCCGTCAAGGCGTGCGCGCCTGAGCCTCCGTCACGGCGTGAGGACCATGAGGCCGTCCGGATCGGGGTACGGGACGAACCCGGCCCGGGCGTAGACCGCGTGGGCGTCCCGCGTACTGAGCAGCACGCGGGTGAGACCGCACGGTTCGAGGTGGGCGCGCACCGCCTGGGCGAGCCAGGTGCCAAGGCCGACGCCGCGGTGCGCGGGGCTGACGTAGACGTCGCAGAGCCAGGCGAAGGTCGCGTGGTCGGTGACGACCCGGGCGTACGCGACCTGGGCTCCGGCGGCGTCGTGGACGATGAGGTTCAGCGAGTTCCGTGCCGCCGTCTCGACCTTCTCCCGGCTGCGGCCGAGGGCCCAGAAGGCGTCCGTGGAGAGCCAGTGGTGCACGAGGTCGAGGTCGACCCGCGCCGGGTCGGTGGAGAGCGTGTAGCCGTCTTCCCTGCTGCTGATCATGGACGAGCAGCGTAGTACGGCGTCTCGGACGACCCGGGCGATGATACGGGGGATCCGAGTCCGAGGGCTCGCGGCTTCAGTTCGGGACGTCCGGCGGGGTGAGGCGGCGGTAGGCGGCGCGGGCGTGGAGGACGCGGGCCGTGGCCGTGCCGAGGATCGTGGCGGTCAGGAGGCAGGCCATCCACCCCGGGTCGCGATGGCCGGCCCAGGACAGTTCGCCCGCGGGTTCGGTGCCCAGGACGTTGAGGCAGACCCAGCACAGCAGGGCCGTGCCCGGGGCCGCGGCGAAGCGGCCCCGGCTGCCCAGCAGCGCGGCGAGCAGAGACACGGTGACGAGTGCGATGCCGGTGCGGTCGAGCATCCCGCACACGTCGAGCAGGACGACCAGCGCGAACGCGCCCGCGTAGGCGACGGTCCAGATCAGCGGGGTCGCCCAGGGATCGGGAACCTGCCGGGCGCCTCGGCTCATCCATCGCCACTCCACCATCACCGGCTCCCTCCCGCGCACCCGCCTCGTTCAGGGCGCGGCACGGCCGGCGCCCCGGCGGAACGCTACTCCTCGACGCCGCGGGCCCCTGCGCCGGGCCCGGCCGTGAGCAGGGCGTTCAGCTCGCCGAAGTCGAGCGCGCCCGCGAGCGGTCCGTACCCGCCGGTGCCGAGCAGTTCGACCGTGGCCCGGTGGGCCGCCGTGTACGCGGCCTGCGCGACGCCCGCGCCGAGGCTGACCCTGGCGACACCGGCCCGGCCCAGTTCGGGTACGGCGGGGGCGCCCGGTCCGGCCATGGCGTTGAGGGGCACCGGGATCTTCGCCGCGAGGGCGGCGAGGACGTCGAGGTCGGTGACGCCGGGGACGAAGACGCCGTCGGCGCCCGCGTCCACGTACTGCCGGGCCCGGTCCAGGGTGTCGGCGAGCCGGTCCGCCTCCGGACCGAGCCCGAAGAGGTACGTGTCGACGCGGGCGTTGACGAACAGGTCGAGGCCCTCCGCGTCGGCGGCGGCCCGCGCCGCGCGGATCCGTGCGGCGAGTTCGGCGGGCGGGCGCGTGCCGTCCTCGAGGTTGATGCCGACGGCTCCGGCCTCGAGCACCTGCCGCACGGTCTCACCCGCCTCGGTGGTGTCGGCTCCGTACCCGCTCTCGATGTCCACGGTGACCGGGACGGTGACGGCGGCGGCGATGCGGCGGATCGCGCCGAGGGCCTCCTCGCGGCTCAGGGCGTCCCCGTCCGGGCGGCCCAGCGACCAGGCGACCCCGGCGCTCGTGGTGGCGATCGCGGGCGCGCCGGCCGCCTCGACGACGCGGGCGGAGGCGACGTCCCAGGCGTTGGCGAGGGCGAGCGGGCGGGAGGCGGTGTGCAGGGCACGGAAGCAGCGGGCGAGTGCGTCGTGCGCGGTGGTGGTCATGCGGGGAGTGAAGCACCGGGACGGGCCACGGTTCTGGCAGGAATCCGACATCGACGTGAAACGAGGGCGACGAGGGGCTGGCGGGGGCCGAAGCGCTCCCGCACCCTTCGGGCCCCTCCCCCGTCCCCCTTCCATACCGGCGAGTACGATCGCGCTCGACCCCGTAGAACCGCGCCCGAACCCGAACCGTGGAGTGTGCCGTGCCCACAGCCAACCGGACCCAAGTCGGCTCCGTCGTCCCGGACTTCGAGCTGCCCGACGCGACGGGGACGCCGACGTCGCTGGTCTCGCTGCTGGCGGACGGCCCGGTCGTGCTGTTCTTCTACCCCGCCGCGCTGACCCCCGGCTGCACGGCCGAGGCCTGCCACTTCCGTGATCTGGCGGCCGAGTTCGCCGAGGTGGGCGCCCGCCCGGTCGGGATCAGCTCCGACGCGGTCGAGCGGCAGGCCGAGTTCGCGGGGCGCCACACCCTGGGCTTCCCGCTGCTCTCCGACCCGGAGGGCGTGGTGCGCGGCCAGTTCGGCGTGGCGCGCGGCTTCGGCCCGCTCCCCACGAAGCGGGCGACGTTCGTGATCGGCACGGACCGCCGCGTCCTGGAGGTCGTCCGCAGCGAGTTCCGGATGAGCGCCCACGCGGACCGGGCGCTGGAAGTCCTGCGCTCGGCGGCCCGCTAGAAAGGCGCCTTCGCCTGCACTCTCTCCCCCCGGCCCCCGCCTCGGAAGCCGCGCGGTGTCGTTGATAGAACCGCGTCATGACGTTCCGATTCACCGCTCTCGCCGCGGGCGCAGAGGTCGACCCCGACGGCTGGTTCACCGAAGCCGGGCTCGCCGAGCACGCGGACGGCAGCGGGTTCGCGCTGCTGTTCATGGCGGGCGAGGAAGAGCCGGACGATCAGGAGGTCGCCCTGGGGATGGACACGCACTGCCTGGTGACCGCCGGTCAGGGGACCGCGTACGGCTGCGTGCGCGAGGCCGTACTGGAGGGTGACGTCTTCCGGGTCTCCCTCGATCCGAGGGCGCTGGGAAGTCTCGGAGTGGAGGACAGCGAGATCGAGGCCGTCCTCGCGGCACCGGCCGATGACGTCGCCCGCTTCCGGGAGGTGCTCGCCCGGGTTCTGGCCTACGGGCGCGCGGAGGCCCGGCCGGCACGCGTCGCCCTCTGACTCCGCCGGCCCGACCACCACCGGGGCTCCCGCCGCTACTTCCTGTTCCGCACCAGCAGATACAGGAAGTACGGCGTTCCGATCGCCGCCGTCATCAGGCCCGCGCCGAGCTGCGCCGGGGCGATGACGGTGCGGCCCAGCAGGTCCGCGCAGGTCACGAGGGTGGCCCCGAGCAGCATCGCGACGGGCACGACGCGCACGTGGCGGCGGCCGACGAGGGCACGCGCCGCGTGCGGGGCGACCAGGCCGACGAAGCCGATGGTCCCGGCGGCGGCGACGGCCGTGGCGCTCAGCAGCACGGCGAGGACGAGGAACCCGAGCCGGCCCCTGCCGAGGTCCAGGCCGAGCAGCCGGGGCGTGTCCTCGTCGAGCGAGACGAGGTCGAGTTCCCGGCGCCGGGTGAGGGCGACGACGGCGCCGACGAGGAGGACGACGGCGACCGGTGCGACGTCGCCGGCGGTGCGCCCGTACGTGGAACCGGACAGCCAAATCAGCGCCTTGGTCGCGCTGAAGCGGTCGGTGAGCACGATGAGCAGGCTGATCAGGGCGGCCGTGGCGGTGGAGACGCCGATGCCGACGAGGACGAGCCGGCTCTGCGGGAAGCCGCCGCGGGCCGCGAGGCCGAAGACGAGCGCGGAGGTGACCCCGGCGCCGGCGAACGCGGCGGCGGCGATGGTCCAGGAGCCCGCGCCGGGCGCCGTGGTGACGAGCAGTACGGCGCCGAGCGCGGCGCCGCCGGAGACGCCGAGGACACCGGGTTCGGCGAGCGGGTTGCGGGTCACGGACTGCACGAGGGTGCCGGACAGCGCGAGCGCCGCGCCCGCGCACAGGGCGGCGAGTACCCGGGGCACCCGGGTGTCGAGGACGAAGGTGATGGCCTGACCGGACTGGCCGCGCGCCCAGTTGGCCACGTCGCCGAGCAGCAGGGTGCTGTCACCGATCAGCACGCCGGCGATCGTCACGCCGACCAGCACGGCCGTGATCACCAGGAGGGTGACGGTGAACGCGGCCCGGCTCGGGATGCGGAGCCGGTCCGGGACGGCCGCGGCGTCCCCGTCGCGTGCGCGCAGGGCCATGACGACGAGGAAGACGGCGCCGACGAGGCTGGTGACGACGCCGGTCGGGACGGTGACGGCGGTCTCCGCGGCGGTCACGGCGCGCAGGGCCACGTCGGAGCCGAGGACGAGCGCGGCGCCCGTCAGTCCGGCGACGGGTACGCGGTACCGGTGCCTGACGAGCGGGCGGATCCGGCGGGAGAGCAGCCGGGCGAGTGCGGGGGCGCACAGGCCGACGAAGCCGATGGGTCCGGCGAGGGTGACGGCGGCGGCGGAGAGCAGCGCGGCGAGGACGACGGCGGTGGCGCGGGTGGCACGCACGGGGATGCCGAGTCCGCGCGCGGCGTCGTCGCCGAGGGCGAGGCCGTCGACGCGGCGGGCGAGGAGCAGGAGTCCGAGGACTCCTGCGAGGACGACGGGTGCCATGGCGGCGACGCCGTCGAAGCCGTTCTGGGCGATGCTGCCCTGGCCCCACCGGTAGAGGCCGTCGGTCTCTTCGGGGAAGAGGAGTTGGAGGGTCTCGGTGAGGGCGTTGAGGCCGAGCATGAGGGCGCTGCCGGCGAGGACGAGGCGCACGCTGCCGGTGCCGCGTCCGGCGAGGCCGAGCACGACGGCGGCCGCGGCGAGTCCGCCGGCGAAGGCGGCGCCGGACGAGGCGAGCAGCGGCAGGCTGACGCCGGTGACGGTGACGAGGCCGACGGCCAGGTAGGAACCGGCGTTCACGGCAAGGGTGTCGGGGGCGGCGAGGACGTTGCGGCTGACGGCCTGGAGGGCGGCGCCGGCCGCGCCGAGGGCGAGGCCTACGAGGATCCCGGCGGCGGCGCGCGGCAGCCGGGAGGCGACGACGACGGACGCGTCGCCCTCCTCGGCGCGGCCGGTGAGGGCGTGCCAGACCTGGGCCGGGCCGACGGACGCGGTGCCTTGCGTGATGTCGACGACGGCAAGGGCCGCGACGAGGAGGACGAGTCCGGCCGTCACCGCGACCGCGCCCGTCGGGGACGCGGCCGGACGCGGGGGCGCGGCGGTGGGGGCGGGAGGTGCGGTGACGGCCACGGGGCTACTTCGTGAGGGCGGCGACGACGCCGTCGACGTACCGCTCCATGGACTTGGGTCCGCCGAACATCCAGATGCCGTCGTCGAGCCGGTGCACCTCGCCGGCCTTCACGAAGGGCAGCGACTTCCAGACGGAGTTGCCGGCGAGTTCGCCGGTGAACACGTTGGCGCTCTTGTCGGCCTTGTTGCCGATGTAGGCGAAGCGCACGTCGTCGCCGAGTCCGGTGAGGCCCTCGACGTCGGTGGTGGCGAGGCCGTAGTCCTTGTCGCCCTTCTGCTTCCAGGCGTTCTTCAGGCCGAGGTCCTCGTTGACGGCGCCGATGAGGGAGCCGCTGGTGAAGGCGCGGACGGAGACCTGCTGGGAGGCGGCGTAGCCGTCGGCGAAGGCGATCGGGGAGCCGTTCTCGCCGGCGTCGGCGAGTGCCTTCTTCCCTTCGGCGACCTTGGCCTCGTAGGACTTCCTGACGGTCTTCGCCTCGTCCTCGGTGCCGGTGGCCCGCGCGATGGCGTCGAGGTTGTCCATCATCTGCTCGACGGGGCGGGTGGCGTCGGCCGGGCGGAGCTGGAGGACCGGGGCGATCTTCTTCATCTGCTTGACGGCGGACGCCGACAGGTCGGTGGTGGTGACGATGAGGTCGGGGGTGAGTCCGGCGAGGGTGTCCATGCTGGGCTCGCCGCGGGTGCCGATGTCCTTCGGCCGGTCGGTGAGCGGGGCGGCCTTGTCCCAGGTCGTGTAGCCCTTGACGTCGGCGACGCCGACGGGGTCGACGCCGAGGGTGACGAGCGACTCGACGACGTTCCACTCCGTGCCGACGACCTTGGTGGCGGGGCGGTCGAGGGTGACCTTCGCGCCGGTGGCGTCGGTGACCGTGATCTTCCGCGACTTGGCGTCGGCGGAGTCCTTCGCGGGCTCGGAGGAGCCGCAGGCGGACAGGACGAGGGCCGCGGCCGTGGCGGCGGCCGCGGTGACGAGGGTGCGCTTCATGAGGAGGTGGAGAGCCTTTCGCTTCTGCTGTGGTGCCGGCCGACGGCGCGCGTGCGCAGCCGGCCGGTCAGGGGGTCGGTGTCGACGTCGATGCGGATGCCGTACGTCTCGGTGAGCAGTGCGGGCCGCAGGACGTCGGCGGGGTCGCCCTCGGCGACGACGCGCCCGGCGTGCAGCAGGGCGATGCGGTCGGCGACGGCGGCGGCCTGGTCGAGGTCGTGCAGGACGACGCCGACGGCGATGCCCGCGTCGTCGGCCAGGTCGCGCACGAGGTCGAGGAGTTCGACCTGGTAGCGCAGGTCGAGGTAGGTGGTCGGCTCGTCGAGGAGCAGGACGCCGGTCTCCTGGGCGAGGCAGCTCGCGAGCCAGACGCGCTGGAGCTGGCCGCCGGAGAGCTGGTCGACGCCGCGTGCGGCGAGGGTGTCGACTCCGGTCAGGGCGAGCACCCGGTCGACGACGGCGGTCCCGTCGGGGTCGGTCCGGCCCCAGCGGCCGCGGTACGGGTAGCGGCCGAACTCGACGACGTCCCGTACGGTCAGTCCGCCCGGTGTGGGCCGGGACTGGGTCAGCAGTGCCACACGGCGGGCGAACTGGCGGGACGTGAGGTCGAAGCCGTCCGCGGCGTCCGTGGTGCCGGCGTCGAGGGTCAGCGTGCCCTGCCGGGCGTGCTGCAGCCGGGCGACGGCGCGCAGCAGTGTCGACTTGCCGCTGCCGTTGGGCCCGACGAGGGCGGTCACCTCGCCGGGGCGGAGGACGAGTTCCGCGTCGTGGACGACGTCGACGCCGTCGTACGACACGGTCATGTGCGCGGCCGACAGTTCGTGACCGCGCGGACGTGGGGCGCTGCCTGCGCGTTCACCAGATCTCACGCGACGCAGGTTAGCCTAACCTTACTTAGCTGCGGAACAGGGGGTGCCGGCCGGCGGCGGCGACCAGGGGAGGGTGATCACTATGTGGATACTTGAACCCTCATTCAACGTTTTGTTTATGATCGCGGGACCCCAGCCGTCCGACCGGAGTCCCGCATGCCCACGCCGCCCCTGCCCGCCGCGCCTCGACCGCACCCGCTGCACGTGCTGCGGACCACCGCCTTCGCGATCGGCGCCCTGCTCGTGCTCGTCGGGGTCGGGGTCCTGCTCCACCAGCCGCTGCTGATCCCGCCGCTGGCGGCGAGCGCCGCGCTGGTGCACGGCGCGCCGGGTCTCCCGATCTCGCAGCCGCGCAACATCATCTGCGGCCAGCTGCTCTCCGCCGCCATAGGCTTCGGGACACTCGCCGTGATGGGCAGCAACGGCTGGGCGGCCGCGGTCGCCGCGGGCCTCTCGCTCGGCGCGATGATGCTCACCCACACCTCGCACTCCCCCGCCGTGGCGACCACGGTGATCGTGGTGCTCCAGGCGCCGCACCCGCTGCCCTTCCTCCCCCTGCTGGCGCTCGGCACCGCTCTGCTCGTCGCGATCGGCCTGCTCCCGGGCCGCATCGGAGCACACCCGGTGCGCTACCCGCTGACCTGGTGAACCGTGGTCAGCCCAGCAGCCTGAGCCGATCCGCGCACCGGCCCACCCGGACCGTCTGACCCCAGGTGAGGCCGAGGGCGTCGCTCTCCACGCCGTCGCCGAAGGCGATGAGCCGCTCGGACTCGACGGTCAGGCTCAGCCGGGCGGCGGCCCGCAGTTCACCCCCGCTGAGGCTCGTGCCGGTGGCCGGCGAGGGCCAGGCCTCGCGGACGTACCACAGGAGACGGTCGTCGGTCGGCGCCGGCAGCGCGAGGCCGCCGCCGCGCTCCTGCCACACCGAGCGGATCCAGCCCGTGGCCCCCGTGCCGGTGCCGACCAGCACACCGGAGGAGGCCTGGGCCTCGACGACACCCCCGTCGCCCTCGAGGCCCAGGCGGTAGCGGGCGGTCTGATGACCGGCGGAGCCCACGTAGATCTCGTTGAGCGCGACCAGGCGCTGGCCGTCGTCCGTGACGGCCTCGACCATGGTCAGTTCGTCCACCGCGGCGCCGGGCGCGAGCGCGGCGGGCAGCAGCCGGGACACGTCGGCGGGACGGTGCCGGACCAGTACGCCCGGATTGCGGCCCGGTTCGGCGTCCACGCCGACCACGGGCCGCCTGGCCACGTACTTCGCCGCGTTGGCGACGAGCCCGTCCTGGCCGACGACCACCACGACGTCCTCCGGGGCGAACAGGAACCGGTCCAGGTCGGCCCGTTCCACGCGCGCCTGGCGCCAGTTCAGCGGCACGGCGGCGGCCACCTCGGCGAGCGCCCGGTGCGCCCGGTGATGCCGCTCGGCGATCTCCTCGATGGCCCGCCCCCGGCTGCTCAGGAAGAACGCGGCCTGGCCGTGTGTGCCGTGGTGGGCGATCAGTTCCTCGTACTCGGTGGTGCGGTGGACGAGGACGGCGCGCGGGGCGAGGCTCATGCCGGCCGGCCGCCGTCCGCGCCCTGACCGGTGCCGAGCTTGGCCAGCAGCCCGGTCAGCACGTCCGGGGACACTGTGAGGCTGTCGATGCGCGGCAGGTTCTCGGCGAGCCGGGTGCCGGTGAGCGCGTGCAGGGTGGCCGCGTCGGTGTCGGCGTGCACCCGCAGCCAGGCCGCCTGCGCCTGGGCGCGGGCCTCGCCGATCTCCCGGGCGCCCTCGGCCTCGGCGTGGGCCAGCCGGACGGAGCGCTCGGCCTCCGCCGTGGCGCGCACGGCGTCGGCGGCGGCCTGCTCCTCGGCCTCGCGGCGGGCGTTGGTGCCGCGCTGCTCGACCAACTGCTCCTCCCTGCGCGCGAGTTCGATCCGGCTCGCCAGTTCGTTCTCGGCGATGGTCCGCTCGCGCTCGACGGCCACGGCGCGGCGTTCGTACGTGGCCCGGTCGGCCTCCTGCTGGATCCGCTCCCGGGCCGGGGTGCGCAGCGCGCGCTCGACCTCGGGCTCGGGGCGCAGCGCCATCACGCGGACGGAGACGACCTCGATGCCGGAGGCGGGCAGCCGGGGCTCGGCGGCGAGTCCGGCGGCGACCCGCTCCCGTACGGCCGTGACGCCGTCGGTCATGGCGGACTCCAGCGGGGTGCGCGCGAGGACGTCGAGCGCGTGCTGCTGGGCGGTCTCGGTCAGGAGGGTGGAGAGCTGCTCCAGCGGTGCGCCGCGCCAGACGCCGGTGTCCGGGTCGACGGAGAAGTCGAGATGCTCGGCGGCGACGGCCGGGTCGGCGATCCGGTAGGTGAGCGTGGCCTGGACGGCGATGTCCTGGAAGTCGGCGGTGCGGCCGTGGAAGGTCATCGCCAGCTCCCGGTCGTCGACCGGCACTTCGGAGAGCGCGGCGACGAGCGGGCGGAACCAGAAGCTCACGCCCGCGCCGTCGTGCGCGAGCCGGCCACCGCGGTGGTGACGGATGTGGGCGGTCGGCGTGCCCCGCAGATGGCGCCAGCCGAAGCGCTTGGTGATGTCGGCCATGACGAAAGGCTCCCCTCGTTCGAGTCAGCATGACTCTAAATCGGGGAGTCTTTTTCGTCAAGGCGACCAAAAAGGAGAGCGGGGTCAGTCCTCGGCGCCGTCGACGACGGCCGCGACGGCCTCCACCTCCACCAACTGGTCGTGGTAGCCCAGCACCGTGACGCCCATCAGCGTGCTGGGCACGTCGTGCGCGCCGAAGGCGTCCCGTACGACCTGCCACGCGGTGACGAGGTCCTCCTGACGGGTCGTGGCGACCAGGACACGGGTGCTGATGACGTCCTCCAAGGTCGCGTCCGCGGCGGCGAGCGCGGTCCGCAGGTTCGCGACGCAGCGCGCCGCCTGGCCCGCGTAGTCACCGACGGACACGGTCGCGCCGTCGTCGTCCAGCGGGCAGGACCCGGCGAGGAACACGAGCCTCGCCTCGGCCGGAGCCGTCGCGGCGTAGGCGTACTCGGCGACGTCCGACAGGGCGTCGGAACGGATGAGCGTGACGGAACGGGCCACGACGGCAGGTCCCTTCGATCGGCGGAACGGGGCGGCAAACCCGGTCATGCTGACACAGGACCCGCCCCAAACTCCGCCGATTTTCCGGGCGTCAGGGCTTCCAGGCCAGCGTCGAGCAGTTCGTCGCCGCCGGCTTTCCGGCGAGCCGGTCGGTGAGCCAGTCGACCGCGGGACCCTGGTCGGTCAGGAGCGGTGCGAAGTGGTTGATGAGCGCCCGGCCGACGTCCGGCAGCACCACCGGCTTGTACGTGACCTGGGCACCGCGCCCGCACCAGTCGACGGCCAACTGCCGCGCCTGACCGTGCGGGACCAGGTCGTCGCTCACCCCGGTCGCGACCCGCACCGGGCTCGCGGGCCGCAGCCTGCCGATGCGCTGCTCGGCCAGGAAGGCCTGGAGCCGCGGTTCGGCCTCGATGATCTGCGCCAGGGACTTCCCGTCGTTCGTCCACGAGGAGCTGCGCTGCGACGAGTAGGAGAAGATCGCGTCGCCGACACACATGGTCGACAGGTCCTTCAGGGCGGCCGCGCCCTTGGCGCCGAGGTGGGCCTCGGCGATCGGCCGCAGTTCCGGATCGGACTGAAGGAAGCCGTTGAGCGACCAGCCGAGCGCACCGACGAGGTCGGTGCCGTCGATGGCCTTCGTCGTCTCGGTGAGGTCGGCGGGCGGGGCGCCCGCGTAGGTGCCGGCGAGGCGGACGTCCGGGGCGTACGAGGGCTGGAGTTCGGCGGCGGCCGCGGTCGCGCCGCCGCCCTGGCTGTAGCCGAACAGACCCACGGGCGAGTCCGCGGTGACGCTGGCCTGCTTCAGGGAGCGGGCGGCGCGCACGGCGTCCAGCACGGCGTGCGCCTCGTCGAGCCGGTTGACATAGGTGTGCAGCCGGTCGGTGGCGCCCAGGCCGATGTAGTCGGTGACGACGACAGCCACGCCCTTGGCGAGCAGCCGGTAGATCGCGAGGTCCTCGTAACCGACGGACACGGTCTGCCCGTTGAGCCGCAGCGGGTGCTCCAGGCCCATCGAGGCCGCGCACTGGTCGCCCTGGCCCATGGTTCCGGGGGCGAGCGCGACGAGCGGGCGGGGGCCGGTGCCGCGCCAGGGGGCGGTGGGCTCGATGTAGGCGCCGGTGACCGCGGCGGGCTTCCCGGAGGCGTCGGTGGTCTTGTACATGAGCCGGGTCGCGGTCCCGGGCAGCGGGCCGTGGAGGGTCGGCAGGCTGAGGGCGAGCGGCAGCGGCTCGGTGCGGATCACGGCGCCGTCGGCGGCCGGGAGTTCGGCGGGCGGGTCGTAGAACGCGGGGATCGGGACCCCGCGCGAGACCTCCCCGGCGGTGCCGGTCGCGGCCGCGGCGGGCAGGGCCTGGGCGCCGAGGCAGGCGGCGGCGGTGACGGCCGCGGCCAGCAGACGGGTGGGGGCGGGCATGGCGGACCTCCTGGGTACGGGCCGGAAGGCGGGCAGGCCGACAGGCGCGGGAAGCCGGTGACACAGGCTCCCCACGCGTCGCCGGACGCTATCGACCCAGGGGTTACCGCCGGTAGCGGTGCGGTGGTTACGGTTGAGTAACTTGCGAGTGGCGGGCGCGGCCGTCCTAGATAGCGGACATGACCGAGGGGACGGCGCCGGAGATCGCGGCGCAGGAGCGGGCCGACGTACTGCGCGAGCGGCTCAAGGAGCGCATCTACGCATCGCTGACCCTGCTCGCCGTACTGGTGGGGCTCGCCCAGAACGGGCACGCGTCCCACCTCGGCGCGGCGGCCTCGGTCGCCGTCACCGCACTCGGCCTGTGGCTCGCCACGCTGGTCGCCGACATGCAGGCCCATCCGGTGGCGCACGGCCGCATGCCCCGGCTCGCGGAGATCCGGCACACGCTCTTCGTCTCCAGCCCCCTGCTGACCAGCGCCGCCGGTCCGCTGCTCCTGATCGGGCTGTCCGCGCTGGGCGCGCTGCACCTGACGACGGCGCTGTGGATCGCGGTCGGAAGCGAGGTGGCGTCCCTGGCGGCGTGGGGCTGCGCGGGCGGTCTGCGCACGGGCGCGGGGCCGCTGGGCGCTCTGGTCGTGGGCGCGCTCAACGCGGTGATCGGGATGGGCGTGGTCGCGGTGAAGCTGCTCGCGGGCCACTGACCCGGACCGCCCGCCGCCACCCCCGAGAGACCGGCCGCGCTCAGAGCACCCGGTGCATCACGTGCAGCCCGACCCGGCCGTGGCGCGGGTGGTCGAAGGCGTCCGGGACGGTGCCGAGGACCGTGAAGCCGAGCGAGGTCCACAGACGTACGGCCGGGTTCGTCTCGACGACCGCGTTGAAGACCATCGCCCGGAAGCCGTCGGCCTTCGCCTCGGCCAGGACGTGCTCGGCGAGCGCCCGCCCGTAGCCGTGGCCGGACCGGGCGGGGTCCACCATGAATCCGGCGTTCGCGACGTCCGCGGCGGGGCCGCCGTAGTTGGCCTTCACATACGCGGAGGCGACGACCGCGCCGGCATCGTCCTCCACCACGAACACCCGCCGGCCCGGCCCGGTCCACAGCGCGCGGGCCTCGGCCTCGCCGGTGCCGCGGTCCCAGGTGTACGTCTCGCCGGCGGCGACGATCTTCCGCCAGAAGGGCCAGATCCGTTCCCAGTCGTCCGCGCGGGCATCCCTGATCAGCATGTTCCGAGTCTCCCACGGCTTCCTGGACAACTCGTCAGTAATGGACCCCCGCTCGCGCGCGGGCCCGCGCGCCCGCATAAGGTCCCTGTCTGTCCCCGTCTCGTCCCCCGCCCCAGGGGACCTGAAGATCCACACCAACAGGAGTTCACACCGTGCCCGCACCCTCCAGCTCCCCTGCCCCCATCTACGACCAGCTCGTGGACGAGCAGGGCGACGTGCTCGCCGACGTCCGTTCGGCGGCCCGGGAGACCGAGCGCACCGCCGAGAACGTCCTCGACTTCACCCGCCCCGCGCCGGGAG
>NZ_JBHYTK010000177.1:0-14384 GCF_042749255.1 Streptomyces sp. NPDC059524
GCGCGGGCGTCCGAGATCCGCGGGGACTCGGCGGTGCCCGCGTCCGGGGCCGCACACGACGCGCCGGTGCGGGTCGCCGGACCAGTACGCGAGGTGATCGGGGCCGCGCGGCGGACGGCCGACGTCCCGGAACGGAGGGCGGCGTGAAGGCCCTGCGGTACGCGGCGCTCGGGGACGCCCCCCCCGAGGGGATCGGGGACCCCGTGGACGGCCGTCCACGGGGTTGGGCGGCGCTGCTCGCCGGCGGACTCACGCCCGGTGAACGGCCCGTCGAGTTCCGCAACTTCGCGGCCAGTGGCGCCCAGACCGGCGACGTGCTCACCCGGCAGCTGCCCGCCGCGCTGGCCTTCGGCCCCGACCTCGCCTCCGTGATCGTCGGCGTCAACGACACCCTGCGCCGCACCTTCGACGTCCACGCGGTGGCCACCCGGCTCGACACCGTCTACGGGGCGTTCGGTGCGCGCGGCACCGTCGTGTTCACCGCCTGCCTGCCCGACCCCGGAGCCCTCCTGGGACTCCCCGGCGCCCTGGCCCGCCCTCTCGGGCGCCGCCAGGACGCCGTGAACTCCGTGGTCCACGCCCTCTCCGAGCGGCACGGAGCGCTTCATCTGCACGCCTGCGACGACGGCTGGGTCGCCGACCGAGCCCTGTGGAGCGCGGACCGGCTGCACCCGGGGGAGCGCGGCCACCGGCTGCTCGCCGCCCGCGCGCACGCCGTGCTGGCCGCCGCCGGGGTGGCCCGCGGAACGGCCCCGGACCTCGCGCCCGAGCGGCCCGCGCCGACCCGGGCGGCCGGCCTGTGGTGGCTGGCCACCGCGGGCACCGGCTGGGTCGCCCGGCGCTGCACCGACCTGCTGCCGAACCTGCTGGCCCTCGCCGCCGACGAGGTGCGGCACGGGGTGCGGGGGACCGGCGCGCGGCTCGACGTACGCGCCTCCGCGGCGGTCGCCTCCGCGCTGTCCTCCCTGACCGTCCGCGCAGGGCCCGAAGGGCCCCGGGTGCGGGCCGGCTAGCCCCGCTCGGGCGGGTGGAGCCGGCGGAAGTACGTCCAGCTCGTCTCGTTCGGCTCGCTCCACTTCTCGGGGGCGCGGGCGAACTCCGGGTGCCGCGCGGCCACGTACGCGCGCGTGCGCTCGGGAACCTCCTCGTACGCGCCGAGTTTGCGCCCCCGGCAGTGGAAGGTCAGCCCGCCCGGCCGCTGCCCCCGCTCCATCCAGGGCAGCCACGGGGACTGCCGGGTCCACGACATCGTCGCGGGAACGCTCGGCGCGGACCCGGCCAGATCGCCCCGGCCGGCGAAGAACTGGAAGAGCTCCAGGGCCCGGTAGGTGTCGCCGGACGAGTGGACCGGGTAGTCGGCCACGGGCAGGGGCGAGGGGTAGGCGAGCGGGATCTCCAGGCTGAAGCAGAGCTGCTCGCCCAGCTCGGTCGTCGGGACCGGGAAGGGGCGCCACTTCTGGTTCGCCGGGTCGTTCCAGACGTGCACCACCGGCAGGCCGTTCCAGGTCTCCAGGATCTCGCGGGTGACGGGATCCAGATAGAAGGCGGCTTCCCGGGACAGCAACCGGTAGGCGTCCGGACCCTGTTCGGCGTCCTCCACGAGGCGCGCGACATTGAACCCCTCGAAGCCGAAGAGCCGCACGTACGGCTCGTCCGGCGCCCAGGAGTACACGTCCCCCGACCACCAGTAGGTGACCTCCGCGCCGTCGAGCGAGGCCCGGGTGCGGGCGAAGGAACGGAGCCGGTCCACGGGTGTCGTCGTCATGATCGGTACTCTGCGCGAGCGGCGCCCGCCCCACGCCTAATTGGCGGCCTTTTTATGGGCCTCTTTCGGACACATCTCCTCATGGGCGGAGATCGTTCAACGATCCTTCGATACGCATGTTGTCTCGTTCCTGGATCTGCGCTTGAATGCGCCCGTGGCCACGGAAGAACTGCACGCACTCGCGGACGACCGCGCGCTGCTGGGACGCACCAGCACCGCGGAGCGCGTCGCCGACATCCTCCGCAGCCGGATCGCGGAGGGCTTCTTCCTGCCCGGCACCCGGCTCTCCGAGGACAGCATCGGCGGCGCCCTCGGCGTCTCGCGCAACACCCTGCGCGAGTCCTTCCGCCTGCTCACCCACGAGCGCCTGCTCGAACACCGGCTCAACCGCGGCGTGTTCGTCCGGGTCCTCAGCGTCGACGACGTCCAGGACATCTACCGCACCCGGAGCATGATCGAGTGCGCCGTCGTCCGCTCGCTCGGCCGGCCGCCCTACGCCCTCGACCGCGTGGCCGCAGCCGTCGCCGAGGGACAGCGCGGCGCGAAGAAGCGCGAGTGGAAGGTCGTCTCCACCGCCAACATCCACTTCCACCAGGAACTCGTCGCCCTCGCCGGCAGCGAGCGCACCGACGAACTGATGCGCAGCGTCCTCGCCGAACTGCGCCTCGCCTTCCACGTCGTCGACGACCCGCGCCGCCTCCACGAGCCCTACCTCGTCCGCAACCAGGAGATCGTCGACACCCTCGCCGAGGGCCGCAGGGACGCCGCCGAGAAGCTGCTCGCCGACTACCTCGACGACTCCCGCGACGGTCTCGTCGAGGCCTACACCCAGCGCCTGCCGCACGACGCCTGACGCCTCGCGCGCCGCCCGCCACGGCCGCTCGCCGGCCCAGGGCATTAGCGCCGTTTCGACCGTTGTCAGACCCAGCGCCTACTCTGTCCTGCGTGACTTCGCCTGCCACCACGGACTCCGCTCCGCCCCAGCTCAGCGCGGCGCCGCGACCCGCACCGGGCCCGGCCGCCGACGAAGGGCTCGCGCGGCGGCTGCGCGCGCTCGCCTGCACCGCGCCGCTGCACGACCTGGACGTGCGCAAGGCCAATCTCGCGGGCGAGTACTCGACGTACGGCATGGCCGAGGTGGCGCTCTCCGCGATCGACCTCGTGACGCTGAACATGGACTTCGACACGGGCGCCGACCACGAGCAGATAGTGGCTCGTCTGCTGCCCCGCGTCGCCGCCCAGGCCCCGGGACGCCCCGCCGCCGAGCACGAGCGCGTGGCCCGCTGGGTCCTGGAGAACCTGATCAACGTCGGCAGCGTGGACCGCGGCTTCCGCGCCGTCTACGGCACCTTCGGCCCCGACGGCACGTACGTCCGCAGGGACTACGACTTCAAGCTCATCGAGGAGGTCCCCGGCTACGGGGGCGGCGTCTACCTGCGCACGACCGACGAGGCGGTCAACGTGCTGGTGGGCGCCCTCGACACGGACGTGACCAGCGCACAGATCGCCGCCGAGGTGAAGCTGGAGGTGCTGATCAGCCGCGGCCGCCTCGCCGACGCCCAGCTCGCCGCCGAGCAGGCCCGCTACCGGACGGTCCAGTACTCGGAGACCCTCCGCAAGGCGCTCGACGCGACCCGGCGCAATGTCCGCGCGGTCGACTGGCTCCAGGCCGTCCCCGACATGATCGCCGAGGCCCTCGACCACGTGGCCGACCGCTACCGCCACGAGAACGCGATCCTGACGAACATCCGCAAGGCTCGCGACGAGTCGGAGGAGCCCGAGCACAAGCGCCGCGCCGCCGAGCTCGTCGACATCGTCAAGGACTGCATCCGCCGCCACACCCAGCTCCAGTCCCGCCTCCTGGAGGCCGGGCCGCTCTTCCGCGCCGAGCAGGACCGCCAGGCCTTCGCCGCCCCCACCACCCGCACCGGCCTCGACCTGTACGGGCAGCTCGTCGCCCCCCTGCTGCCGCTCCCCGTGGAGAGCGCGATCAAGGTGACCGACGCGTTCTTCGCCCGCGGCACCGGCCTGCGCACGCCTGTCTCGGTCCGCGTCGGCGACCTCGTCGACATCCTGCTCACCCCGCCCCAGGAGCGTGAGCATCTCGGCGCCGAGATGCCCGAGCCGGACCTCATCGCGACCCCGGACGACAGCCGGTTCAGCGAGGAGCAGCTCGCGAGCGCCATGGAGCTGCTCGACCTGCCCTCCGACGCGCCCCGCCGGCTCTCGGGCCTGCTCGCCGAGGCCCGCACCCGCGATCCCGAACTGCCGTACCTGGTCGCCCTGCTGGCCGTCCACGCGGCGAGCCCGCCGGTCGGCACCGCCTACCGTCAGGGCGAGCCGAAGCTGCTGTTCGCCGTGGACGACGGCACCGAGCTCGACGACCTCGAGTTCGGCGGCGCCGACCTCATCGTCGGCACCGCGCTGCTCGACGCCGCCGGCATGGCCGCCGACCGGACGGAGGCCGCATGACGCGCGCCACCGCACCCGCCACCGCACGCACCGCCTGGCCCGGCACCATGGACGACCCCGCACGCACCTCCGCGGGAACCGCAGCATCCGCAGGAAACACCGAGGAGCACCGCCCGTGACCGAGCACCCCGAAGAGCACGCCGAGTGGGGCGAGCCCGAGGCACCCGGCACCGGACCGGTCAGGGCCCCCGCGTCCGTCACCCCGGCCGACGCCGCCGACGCGGCCCGCCTGGTCTCCTTCGGCCTCCAGCCCAAGCTCCAGCCCTCCCGCGACCAGGAGTACGCCGAACTGCTGCGCCGCTACCGGGAGGACCCCGCGTTCGCCCGTCTAGCCGACGCCGTCGCCACCGGCCTCGGCCTCGTCGTCCTGGAGGTGTCCCCGCGCGCGGGCATGGCCGTCACCGCCGCCGAGGACTCCGTGTTCGCCGTCCGCATGGGTGACTACGCGCGCCGTACCGCCGCCGACTCCACCGACCGCTTCCTGCACGGCCTCGCCCACCTCGCCGTCGCCGCGCTCGCCTTCCCCCGCCCCGAGGACCTCGCCGACGACGGCTACATCGGCCGCGTGAGTGTCAACGGGGTGGACGCGTTCGTCCGCCAGGCCTGCACCAAGCTGGAGGAGCGCGCAGAGGAGGAGGGGGAGAACACGGACCCGGCGACCGACGCCCCCGGCCTCGAAGCCGCCTGGCGGATCTGGGCCCGGCGCAGCTCCACGGGCGCCACCAAGGACGCGCGCAGACTCGCCGGTTCGACCACCGGCATCGTCGGCAAGGCGCTCGCCTTCCTCACCGACTCCGGCTTCCTGCAGCGCACCGGGGACGACGGCGGCGGCACCTACCGCACCACGGCGCGCTACCAGCTCCAGGTCCGCGACATGGCCGGCACCGCCGCCATGGCCGAGCTCCTCGACCTGGGCGTGGTCCCGGTGACCGACGGCTCCGCCACCCTGCTGCCGCCGATGGACGAGGAAGCGGCCGGGCTCGTCGCCGACGCCGGTCTGCCCTTCCACTCCTGACCGGGCCCGCCCCCACCTGAACTTCCGTACCTACCACGAGAGTCCGCCATGTACGAGCTGTCCCGGGTCCGCCTCTACTCCATCGGGCCTGCCGGTGCGCGCTACGCCGACACCGTGCTCGACCTGCGAGGAGTGGGCGCGCCGGTGCCCGACCCCGCGCCCCAGCAGGCGGAGTTCTTCGAGGACGAGCCCGTGGGCCCGCCGCGCCGCCCCGCCCCCGCCGGCGTGCTGTTCCTGGAGAACGGCGGCGGCAAGTCGGTCCTGCTCAAGCTGATCTTCTCCGTGATGCTCCCCGGCCACCGGAACACGCTGGGCGGTGCCAGCTCCGGCGTGCTGCGCAAGTTCCTCCTCGCCGAGGACTGCGGACACGTCGCCCTGGAGTGGCAGCACACCCTCACGGGCGAACTGGTCGTGGTCGGCAAGGTCAGCGAATGGCGCGGCCGCCAGGTCTCCAACGACCCGCGGAAGTTCGCCGAGGCCTGGTACTCCTTCCGGCCCGGCCCCGGCATGAGCCTGGACGCCCTGCCCGTCGCCGAGGCCACCGCCGTGCGCCCCGTCGCCGAAGGTGCCTCGGGCGCCCAGGGCCGCCGCCGCACCATGAAGGGCTTCCGCGACGCCCTCACCGAGGCGGGCAAGGCGTACGCCCACCTGGAGGTGCACTGGGAGGAGATCCACGACCGGTGGAACGAGCACCTCGGCGACCTGGGCCTGGACCCCGAACTGTTCCGCTACCAGCGGGAGATGAACGCGGACGAGGGCGAGGCCGCCGGCCTGTTCGCCGTCAAGAAGGACTCCGACTTCACCGACCTGCTGCTGCGCGCCGTCACCGACACCCGTGACACCGACGGCCTCGCCGACCTCGTGGGCGGGTTCGGGAACAAGCTGGGCCGGCGCGCCGAGTTGATCGCCGAGCGCGACTTCACCGCAGGCTCCGTCGACCTGCTCACCCGTATCGTCGAAGCCGCCGACACCCGCGCCCGCGCCCGCGACATCCACACCGCCTCCGAGCGCCGCACCCGCACCCTCGCCCGCCGCCTCTCCGCCCGCGCCGCCGTCGAGCGGGGCCGCGCCGGCGACCTCGCCCAGCAGGTCACCGCCGCCGCGCACACCGTCACCGGCGCCGACACGGCCCGCGAGCGCAGCGCCCTGATCGCGGCCGAACTGGCCTACCGGCACGCCTCCCTGGCGCTCGCCGGCGCCGAGAAGGCCGCCGCCGCCCAGAAGCGCGAACTGGCCGACGCCCGCACCCTGTACGCCGCCTGGCAGGCCGCCGAGGCCGTGCTGCGCCACCGCGCCGCCGCCGACCGCTCCGCGCGCGTGGCCGTCGCCATCCGCGAGGCCGAGCGCGACGCCGCCCCCGCCCTCGCCGCCCGCGCCAAGGCCGCCTCCGATCTCGTACGGGCCCTGCACGGCGCCGCCGAGAAGGCCGAGCAGCACGCCAACGAGGAGGAGGCGCGCTCCGCCGTCCTCCAGGAGGCGGGCGAGACCGCGCACCGCGACGCGACCGCCGCCGCCACCGAGGCCCAGCGCGCCCGCAGCGAGCTCGGGCACCTGCGCCAGCGCCTGGCCGAGGTCGAGCAGGAGACCGCCGAGGCCGTCCGGGCCGGCTGGATCGACGACAGCGCGCCCGACGCCGACCCGGCCCGCGCCGCGCTCGCCGCCGCCGACGCCGAGAAGACCACCGTCGCCGCCTGGGACACCGCCCGCGAGGCCGCCCGCCGTGCCACGGAGCACGCGCGCGAGGCCGCCGCCGCGGAGGTCCGCGCCGAGCTCACCGCGGCCCGCGCCGCCGACGCCGCGAGCGCCGCGGAGCGCGCCCATCGCGACGAGGAGCGCACCGCCGCCTCCCTCGCCGAGGAGGAGCGCCTCGCCGCGCTGCTCGGCACCGGCGGCACCCCCCTCGCGGAGGAGGAGAACTTCGGCGCGGCGGGCGGCGGCTTCCCCGGCGCCGTCCGCGCCCGCGCCGTCGCCGGCCTCGTCCCGCAGCCCCGCACCGACAGCGCGACCAGCACCGAGGGCCGGCTCACCGCGGAGGACCTGGACCGCGCCGCCGACGACCTCAAGGTGCTGCTCGACGACTCGGTGGCCTCCGCCGAGCGCCGCCTGTTCGAGCTGCGCACCGCAGCCGCCGACGACGCCCGCATCCTCGGCGCCCTCGGCGACGGCGGCCTCCTGCCGCCCGGCCCCGACGTCCTCGCCACCGTCGAGTACCTGGGCGAGCACGGCATCCCCGCGCTCCCGGGCTGGCGCTACCTCGCCCAGGCCGTCGACCCGGCCGACCACGCGCGCGTGCTCGCCGCCCGGCCCGAGCTCGTCGACGGCGTCATCATCACCGACCCCGACTCGCACGCCCGCGCCCGCGAGACCCTCGCCGGCGCCGCCCTGCTGCCCCGCTCCGCCGTCGCGGTCGGCACGGCGGCCGCGCTGCTCGCCCCGACCCCGGCCGAGCCGGCGCCCGGCACCGACGACACCGGCGTCTTCCTCGTGCCGCCGAACCCGGCCATGCACGACGAGCACGCCGCCGACGAGGAGCGCCAGGCCCTGCGCGAGCGTGCCGCGCTGCGCGACGAGGACATCCGGGTGCTCGCCGCCCGCCTCGGCAAGGACCGCGAGCTGGCCGCCCGCCTCTCCTCCTGGCGATCCGGCTGCCCCGCCGGCCGCCTCGCGGAGCTGGCGGCGGCCGCCCGCGACGCCCGTGCCTTCGCCGAGGAGGCCGAGGCCGAGCTCGCCGAGGCCCGCACCGCGCGCGCCGAGGCCGACGAGACGGCCGCCGAGGCGATCCATGTGCGCGACGAGCGTCAGGAGGCCGCGCAGAAGGCCCGCCGCGCCGCCGACGCACTCGCCGGACTCGCCTACCGGCTGCGCGAGCGCGCCGCCTGGCAGGCCAAGGTCCGTGAACTGGCGGACGAGGCCGTCGAGTCCGAGGCCCGCGCCCAGACCTGCCTGGAGCGCGCCCGCGCCGCCGACGAGGACCGCCGCGCCGCCCAGCGCTCCGCCGACGACGCCCACCGCACCGCCCGCACCCTGCGCGCCGAGCGCGCCGAGATCGCCGGCGCCCCCGACGACGTACCGGAGGGCGAGACCCCGCAGGCCTCGCTGCCCGCGCTGCGCGAGGCGTACCGGGCCGCCTCCCAGGTCTACGAGAAGGTCGGCGTCGGCGCCGACCTGCGCGCCGAGCAGGCCCGCGCGGAGAGCGACGAGTCCGCCGCCCTCGCCGAGCTGGACCGGCTCAGCAACAAGGTCCGCACCCGTGCCGCCGCCCTCCTCGAATCGCCCGAGGGCTCGGACGGGCCCTCCCGGCAGGCCGCCGCGGCCCGCGCCGAGGAGCTGGTCCAGCTCCTGGAGACCCGCGCCTCCACCGCCAGCGAGCAGCTCGGCCGGCTGCGCGGCGAGGCCGAGCGGCACGCCCCCGAGGACGACGCCGACGCGCACACCGAGCTGCCCGAGGAGCTCGTCCCGGACGGCACCGAGCACGCCCAGACCCTGCTGCGCACGGCGACGGGCGAACTGGCGGCGCACACCGAGGCGCTGAGCGCCGCGCGCGCCGCCCACGCCGAGCTGCTCGACGCCCACCGCGCCGCCGAGGACGGGGCGGGCGGCTTCGACGAGACCGCGGCCCTCCTGCGCGACCTTCTCCGCGACCACACCGCGGACGCCGACGAGCAGGAGGAGCCCGAGCCCTACCCCGGCTCCCTGGAAGAGGCCCGCCGGGCCGCCGCCGAGTCCCGGCGCTCGCTGCGCGGCTGCGCCGCCGACCTGTCCACCGCCGAGGCCGCCGTCCGCGAGGCGAGCGACATCCTCGTACGGCACGCGAACTCGACGCGGTACGAGCAGGTGCGCACGCCCGCGCGGCAGCAGATCCGGGAGCTGCCCGCGGTGGCGCTGCCGGAGCACGCGCAGAAGTGGGCCGACGCGTTCGCCCCCCGGCTGCGCGTCCTCACCGACGAACTGGCCCAGCTGGAGCGCAACAGGGACTCGATCGTGGACCGTCTGCGCGGCCTCGTGGAGTCCTCGCTGGCCACGCTGCGCTCCGCCCAGCGCCTGTCCCGGCTTCCGGAGGGGCTCGGCGAGTGGTCCGGCCAGGAGTTCCTGCGGATCCGCTTCGAGGAGCCCGACCAGGCCACGCTCACCGAGCGGCTGGGCGAGGTGGTCGACGAGGCGACCCGCGCGGCCGTCAAGAAGAACTCGGACCTGCGCCGCGACGGCATGTCCCTGCTGCTGCGCGGTGTCAGCGCCGCCCTTCAGCCGAAGGGCATCGCCGTCGAGATCCTCAAGCCCGACGCGGTGCTGCGCGCCGAGCGCGTGCCGGTCGGGCAGATGGGCGACGTGTTCTCCGGCGGGCAGCTGCTCACCGCGGCCATCGCCCTGTACTGCACGATGGCGGCGCTGCGCTCGAACGACCGGGGGCGTGACAAGCACCGGCACGCCGGCACCCTGTTCCTCGACAACCCGATCGGCCGGGCCAACGCGACGTACCTGCTGGAGCTCCAGCGCGCCGTGTCGGACGCGCTCGGGGTGCAACTGCTCTACACCACCGGCCTGTTCGACACGACGGCCCTCGCCGAGTTCCCCCTCGTCATCCGGCTGCGCAACGACGCGGACCTGAGGGCCGGGCTGAAGTACATCAGCGTGGAGGAGCATCTGCGTCCCGGACTGCCGCAGCAGGACCCGGAGGGCGAGACCGTGCACGGCGAGATCACGGCCACCCGCATGTACCGCAAGCCGGAGCCGCAGGCGGGCTGACCGCGCGGCCTGCCGACCGGATGACCGACCGGCAGGCCGGCGGCTCCGTCAGCAGGGCGTCAGGTGTGCTTCAGCCGGCCGCCGGCCCCGCCGTGTCCCCGTATGTTCTCGGGGGCGCGGCGGGCCGCACGACGGGCCCGGCGCCGCTCTCTGCGCAGCTGCCGGGCCGTGCTGGCGGGGGCGGAGACCACCCCGTTGCGCTGGTTCCACACCTGGCGGGTCACCCAGACGTCCAGGACGCCCCAGGTCGCGACGACGGTGCTGCCGACACTGCTGAGAACCATGGGGAACGCGAGCCACGAGTCGGCCAGGGTGCACAGCACGGCGATCACGGCCTGAATCAGCGTCAGCGCCACTATGAGCACGGCCCGCACGGCGGCCGTCCGCACCGGATCGGGCATGCGCCGCCTCGCCGCCGGCTCCTCGACCCACAGCTCCCTGCGCCCTGCCGTGCCCATCGCCACGTCACTCCCCACCACTTCCAGACGCCGCCCGAACCGATGGTGCGCATCGGCACTGCTGAGTGACTGCCCGGTTTGCTCCGATTCACGCCGCCTCGGCGGCCCCTGCCCCGCATCGCTCGTGATCTGTGCCGGTGACCCGCGCCCGTGATCCGTGTTCGCGATCTCTGAGTACGACGACCGGCGCCCGTGAAAGATTCCCGAATCCGGACAACTGGCCGACTCCACAGGACAGGAGCGAAGGATTCCGGCCAACCGGCCGGACAAGCGGACGGATCTTGTTCGATCGGCCGTGGTCGATCACGGGCCGCAATCTCCCGCAATGCCCGGACAACTCCCGATGCCCCCAAGGCCGTTCGGCCGAACACCATCCGGACAGGCCTTCGAGATGGTGCCGTCGCAGTAGTAGGCTCGCGCCGTTTGTTGACGCACATGTGTGCCCCCTGACCGCGGGGGCGATCTTGGGGGAGGCCATGCGCTTTCGCGGGAAGTCGATCCGCCGGAAGATCGTGGCGTTGCTGCTGGTGCCGTTGTTGTCCCTGACCGCCGTCTGGGCCTTCGCCACCGTCATCACGGGCCGCGCCGCAGTACAGCTCGTCACGGCGGGGAAGATCACCGACTCGCTGGCGATCCCGCTGGTCGACACCAGCCGCTTCCTCCAGGACGAACGGCGCCAGACCCTCGTCTATCTCGCGGACCCGCGCGCCTCCGAGGCCCAGTCCGCGCTGCGCGCCAAGCGCACCGCCTCCGACGAGGCCCTGTCCGACTTCAAGGAGCGGGCCCGCGACGCCGGCGCCCGCGACGACCTGGACGACCGGACCCGGGCCACCCTCGACGCCGCGGTCGAAGGCTTCGAAGGCATCGAGTCCCTGCGCCGCAACGTCGACGAGGGCACCGTCACCCGCGTCCAGGCCCTCGACTTCTACACCCGGCTCATCGCGCCGACCTACGAGTTCCTGCTCGACCTCACCGCGCTCGACGACGCGGTCCTCGAGCGCGAGGGCCGCGCCCTCGCCGGCCTCGTCCGGGCCCGCGAACTCCTCTCCCAGGAAGACGCCCTGGTCGGCTCCGGGCTCGTCGCCCGCCGCCTGACCCGCCTCGAACTGCGCCAGGTCTCCGACCTCGCCGCCCAGCGCACCCTGCTCTACGACACCAGCCTCGCCCTCCTGCCCGGCGACGAGCGCGCCCGCTACGAGCGGTACTGGAAGAGCCCCGACACCGCCCCCCTGCGCACGGCCGAGAACGCGGTCGTGAAGGGCATGCCCGGCGTCCCGCGCGGGGTCACCGCACAGAGCTGGGACCAGGCCGCCGGCACCGTCCTCGGCGACCTCGTCGACCGCGACCAGGCCGCCGGCGACCGCTACCAGGAACGCGCCCGCCCCACCGTCCTGAAGATCTTCTTCCTCGCCGGCGTCGCCGGAGTCCTCGGCCTGCTCGCCCTGCTCTTCTCCCTGTTCCTGTCGGTCCGCATCGGCCGCAGCCTGGTGCGCGACCTGCGCCGCCTGCGCCAGGAGGCCCACGAGGCGTCCGGCGTCCGGCTCCCGAGCGTCATGCGCCGCCTCGCCACCGGCGAGGAGGTCGACATCGAGACCGAGGCCCCGCGCCTCGAGTACGACAAGGACGAGATCGGGCAGGTCGGCCAGGCCCTCAACACCCTCCAGCGGTCCGCCGTCGAGGCCGCCGTCAAGCAGGCCGAACTGCGCCGCGGCGTCTCCGAGGTCTTCGTCAACCTCGCCCGCCGCAGCCAGGTCCTGCTGCACAAGCAGCTCACCCTGCTCGACACCATGGAGCGCCGCACCGAGGACACCGACGAACTCGCCGACCTGTTCCGCCTCGACCACCTCACCACCCGCATGCGCCGCCACGCCGAGGGCCTCGTGATCCTCTCCGGCGCCGCCCCCTCCCGCCAGTGGCGCAAGCCCGTCCAGCTCATGGACATCGTTCGGGCCTCCGTCGCCGAGGTCGAGGACTACGAGCGCATCGAGGTCCGCCGGCTGCCCCGCATCGCCGTGACCGGACCGGCCGTCGCCGACGTCACCCACCTCGTCGCCGAACTCCTCGAGAACGCCACGGTGTTCTCCCCGCCGCACACCGCCGTCCAGGTCCTCGGCGAGCGCGTCGCCAACGGGTTCACGCTGGAGATCCACGACCGCGGCCTCGGCATCCCGCCCGACGCCCTGCTCGACGCCAACCTGCGGCTCGCCGAGACCCCCGAGTTCGAGCTCTCCGACACCGACCGGCTCGGCCTCTTCGTCGTCAGCCGCCTCGCCCAGCGGCAGAACGTCCGCGTCTCCCTCCAGCCCTCCCCGTACGGCGGCACGACGGCCGTCGTCTTCCTTCCCGACGCGCTGCTCACGGACGAAGCCCCGGACACCGAGGGCGCCGGCTTCCGGCTCGACCGGCCCGACGCGGCGCGCCGCGCACAGAGCATGAAGCGCGGCGAGCGGACCGGCGGCCGCGACGGACTGCCCGGCCTGCCGCCCTCCGTGCTCGACGGCCCGGTGGAGCTCGAAGCCCCGCTGGCCACCTCCGACATGACGGACTTCCCCGGCGCCCTCGGCGACGAGGACAGCGAGCGCGGCGGCCTCTTCCGCCCGCGCCGCCCCGTCGCCGGACCGGCCGGCGAGCAGCACCAGAAGGCCGAGGAACCCGAGCGGGACCGGGCCGGGGACGGCGAGCGCGCGGACGCGCCCGGCGGACTGGTGGCACTGCCCCGCCGCCGCACGCCCAAGCTCGTCAGCTCGCACGGCCGTCCCGTCACGCACGACCGCCCCGGCGACCGTGACCGCGCCGCCGAGCCGGGCGAGCGGCACGACCGCGACGGCGACCGGCGCCGCCCGGAGCCCCTGCGCGGCGGACCGGTCCGCGGCGCGGCCGAGCCGACCCCGCTCGGCGACCTGCCCCGCCGCAGGGCCCGCGCCGCCGAACCGGTCCGCGAGACCCCGGCCGCGACACCCGCACCGGCGCCCGACCCGCAGGGCCCGCAGGAGCAGACCTCCGGGGCGCTGCCGCGCCGCGTGCGCCAGGCCAGCCTGGCACCGCAGTTGAAGGACGGACCGGACCGGCGCGGCGACCGCGCCCCCGGCCGCGAGGAGACCGCCTCCGCCGATCCCGCCGACCGTGACGCCGACGAGGTGCGCAGCCGTATGGCCTCGCTCCAGCGCGGCTGGCGGCGGGGCCGGGCGGAGAACGCCGCGAGTGCCGGCTCCGACGGCACAGCACAGGGAACGACATCTGAGGGGGACGGTCGATGACCGCACCGAAGGCCGGCGCACCGACCACGAACGGTGGCTCGAGGGAGCTCAACTGGCTCCTCGACGACCTGGTCGAACGCGTCGCCGGCATCCGCAAGGCGCTCGTGCTCTCCGGGGACGGACTGCCCACCGGGGTCTCCAAGGACCTCGACCGGGAGGACAGCGAGCATCTCGCCGCCGTCGCCTCCGGCTTCCACAGCCTCGCCAAGGGCGTCGGACGCCACTTCGACGCGGGCGGTGTCCGGCAGACGGTCGTCGAGCTCGACGACGCCTTCCTGTTCGTCACCGCCGCCGGTGACGGCAGCTGCCTGGCCGTCCTCTCCGACTCGGACTCCGACGTCGGCCTCGTCGCCTACGAGATGACCCTGCTGGTCAAGCGGGTCGGCGCACATCTCGGGGCCGCGCCGCGCACGGATCTGCCCGGTGGGGGGTAACGGGTCGGTATGAGTGCAGACGGTCAGGGGACGCAGGAGACGCACCACTGGTTCGACGACGAGGCAGGGCCCGTGGTGCGCCCGTACGCCATGACACGCGGCCGCACCACCAGCGCGGCCCAGCATCGCCTCGACCTGATCGCGGTCGGGGGGGCGGGGCCCCCCCCCCCCCTCCCGGCGCCCCGCCCCAACCCCGCGGCCGCCCCGGGGCGGGGCGGAGCGGCGGGCGGGGGCCGGGCC
>NZ_JBHYTK010000177.1:14394-15434 GCF_042749255.1 Streptomyces sp. NPDC059524
GCGGAACCCCGCGCCGACGACCCGGCGACCGACCACACCCTGTCGCCCGAGCACGTCGAGATCGTCCATCTGTGCCGGGACCGGCCGCAGTCGGTGGCGGAACTCGCCGCCGAACTCGACCTCCCCATAGGCGTCGTCAGAGTGCTGATAGGCGACCTCGTCGGCGAGGAGCTGGTCCATGTGACCCGCCCCGTGCCGCCGGCGGAGCTGCCCGACGAGAGCATTCTGCGCGACGTGATCAACGGCCTGCGCGCTCTGTGAACCACCCGCGGGCCCGGTGAAACACAACCCCGACAGGAGAGACACCCCATGATCTTCGGGCGTTCCGCGCGCGGCGCGGCCCCGGTCGAGCCCGTCACGCTCAAGATCCTGGTGGCCGGCGGCTTCGGCGTCGGCAAGACCACCCTCGTCGGCGCCGTCAGCGAGATCAGGCCGCTGCGCACCGAGGAACTGCTGAGCGAGGCGGGCCGGCCCGTCGACGACACCGCGGGTGTCGAGGGCAAGCACACCACCACCGTCGCGATGGACTTCGGGCGGATCACCCTGCGCGAGGACCTCGTCCTCTACCTCTTCGGCACGCCCGGCCAGGACCGCTTCTGGTTCCTGTGGGACGAGCTCGCCACCGGCGCGCTCGGCGCGGTCGTCCTCGCCGACACCCGCCGTCTGGAGGACTGCTTCGCCGCCGTCGACTACTTCGAACGGCGCGGCATCCCCTTCGTCGTCGGCGTCAACTGTTTCGAGGGCGCGGCCCGTTACCCGGCCGACACGGTGCGCCAGGCGCTCGACCTGGACCCGGGCGTCCCCGTGCTGCTGTGCGACGCGCGCGACAAGGAGTCCGTGAAGGACGTCCTGGTCGGCGTCGTCGAGCACGCCGCGGCGACAGCGGCCGGCCGCCGGAGCGCCGCGGCCGCCGTCCCCACGTAGGAGCGCGCCCGGGCCTCGCGCCCTAGGGCGTTTCTTTCGGATCATCTGATCGTTGGTCGATGTGTGTCGTTAACTGATGCCCAGTGGGCGAGGATCGAGCCGTTACTGCCGGACCG
>NZ_JBHYTK010000178.1:0-1443 GCF_042749255.1 Streptomyces sp. NPDC059524
AGAGACAGCCTCTGATCGTTCGCGTACCCCCGACCGGATTCGAACCGGCGCTACCGCCTTGAGAGGGCGGCGTGCTAGGCCGCTACACAACGGGGGCCTTGCGGATGCGAGATCCGCGGTTGCAGATGAGCTCTGCGAGCTGGCCTACCAGGACTCGAACCTAGAATGACGGTACCAGAAACCGTAGTGTTGCCAATTACACCATAGGCCATGGCGGTTTAGACCAATCAGGCCTAGACCAGTACCCCCGACCGGATTCGAACCGGCGCTACCGCCTTGAGAGGGCGGCGTGCTAGGCCGCTACACAACGGGGGCCCTAGCGATCCTGGCATCAAGGTCGGCGGGAGCTACCCATACCGTCCTCACGAGAAGGATCTGTACCCCCGACCGGATTCGAACCGGCGCTACTGCCTTGAGAGGGCAGCGTGCTAGGCCGCTACACAACGGGGGCTTTGTGGATCTGGAATCCACGGTTGCAGATGAGCTCTGCGAGCTGGCCTACCAGGACTCGAACCTAGACTAACGGAACCAGAAACCGTCGTGCTGCCAATTACACCATAGGCCACCAAACCACAATCCCCGGGGGGATCTTGCTTGGCTTGCGCTTCCGGGTTTCGGCCTTTCGGCCCGTTCCCCTCGGCGCAGGAAGAACATTACCCGAAGGTGTCCGGCGCTCCAAAACGGGTATCGCCCGCCAGCAGCGCGGGCAGCTGATCGAGGCCTGTGATGCGGGTGAGTTCGGGTCGGCCGCCCCGCTCCGCGCGGTCCAGCCAGATGCCCGTCAGGCCCGCCTCGACGGCGCCCCGCGCGTCCGTGTCCGGCTGGTCACCGACGTAGGCGACCTCGTGCGGGGCGAGGGCCAGCTCGGCGCAGACGGCGTGGAAGGCGGCGGCCTCGGGCTTGGCCACGCCGAGTTCGGCGGCGCAGACGACGGCCTCGAAGCGGTCGCGCACGCCGAGGACGCGCAGCTTCCGCTCCTGGTTGTGCAGGGAGGAGTTGGACAGGACCGCGTGCCGGTATCCGCCGGCGAGCGTGTCCAGGGCGGGCACGGTGTCGGGGAACAGGGCCCAGGCGGCCTCGTAGTGGACGATGTAGCGCCCGAACCAGGCGTCGGCCGCCTCGTCGTCCAGCGCGGCGTCCACGAAGCCGCGTACGCGGTCCCTGCGCTGGCCCTCCCAGTCCGTGGCGCCCGCCTCGAAGCGGGCCCAGTGCGCACGGGTCAGCTCCCGCCAGCGCTCCAGCGCCCGCTCCACGCTGCCGAAGGCGCCCAGCTGCCCCTCCGCGGTGAGGTGGGCGCGCATGCCGGCGGTGTCGGCTCCCGCGTAGTCGAAGATCGTGTCGTCGATGTCCCAGACCACGGCTCTGATCGGCATGGTCCGACCGTACGTCGCCGGGGCGCGCGCCGGGTCCGGAAACGGGTGAAGGCCGGAACCCGTGGTGGGT
>NZ_JBHYTK010000178.1:1453-15373 GCF_042749255.1 Streptomyces sp. NPDC059524
GGCGCGCCCCGCCCGCCCCGCTGGGGGGGGGGGGGGCCCCCCCGCGCCGGCGCGGGTGACCGCGGGGGGCGCGGGGGGCCCCAGAGGCGCCCCCCCCCACCCCCCCGGGGGGGGGGTCCCGCCCCCCCACGCCGCACGCGAGGTGCGTCACATGACGGACGTCACGCGGTGAGCTTCGCCAGGGCCGCGTCGATGCGGGCCAGGGACTCCTCCTTGCCCAGGATCTCCAGGGACTCGAAGAGCGGCAGGCCGATCGTGCGGCCGGTGACGGCGACGCGGACCGGGGCCTGGGCCTTGCCGAGCTTGAGGCCGTGGGCCTCGCCGGCGGCCAGGACGGCCTCCTTGAGGGACTCCGGGGAGGTCCAGTCGGCGGCCTCGAGCTTCTCGCGGGCCGTCTTCAGCAGGGCGTCGGAGCCCTCCTTCATGGCCTTCGTCCAGCTCGGCTCGTCGAAGACGGGCTCGGGCAGGAAGAGGAAGTCCACGTTGTCCGTGATCTCGGACAGGACCTTGAGGCGGGTCTGCGCGTGCGGCGCGATGGCCGCCCACTTCGCCTCGTCGAAGTCCTCCGGCGCCCAGGGGGCGACGGGGGCCTTCAGCCAGGGCTCGCAGCGGGCCGCGAACTCCTTGGGGTCGAGCAGGCGGATGTGGTCGCCGTTGATCGACTCGCACTTCTTGAGGTCGAAGCGGGCCGGGTTCGGCTGGACGTCCTTGACGTCGAAGGCGGCCACCATCTCCTCGATCGAGAAGATGTCGCGGTCGGCCGAGAGCGACCAGCCGAGCAGCGACAGGTAGTTGAGCAGGCCCTCGGGCAGGAAGCCGCGCTCGCGGTACAGGTTGAGCGAGGACTGCGGGTCGCGCTTGGAGAGCTTCTTGTTGCCCTCGCCCATGACGTACGGCAGGTGGCCGAACTCGGGGGTGATCTTGGCGATGCCCAGGTCCTTGAGCGCGTCGTAGAGCGCGATCTGACGCGGGGTGGAGGACAGCAGGTCCTCGCCGCGCAGGACGTGGGTGATCTCCATGAGGGCGTCGTCGACCGGGTTGACGAGCGTGTAGAGCGGGGCGCCGTTGGCCCGGACGATGCCGTAGTCCGGCACGTTCTCGGGCTCGTAGGTGATGTCGCCGCGGACCAGGTCGGTGAAGGTGATCGTGCGGTCGGGCATCCGGAAGCGGATGATCGGCTTGCGGCCCTCCGCCTCGTAGGCGGCGATCTGCTCGGCGGTCAGCTCGCGGCAGTGGCCGTCGTAGCCGGACGGCTTGCCGGCGGCGCGGGCGGCCTCGCGGCGCTCGTCGAGCTCCTCGGTGGAGCAGTAGCAGGGGTACGCCTTGCCGGCCGCGACCAGCTTGTCGGCGACGTCCTTGTAGATGTCCATGCGCTGCGACTGCCGGTACGGCGCGTGCGGGCCGCCGACCTCGGGGCCCTCGTCCCAGTCGAAGCCGAGCCAGCGCATCGCGTCGAGGAGCTGGTTGTACGACTCCTCGCTGTCGCGGGCCGCGTCGGTGTCCTCGATGCGGAAGACGAGAGTGCCCTGGTTGTGGCGCGCGAAGGCCCAGTTGAACAGGGCGGTGCGGACCAGGCCCACGTGGGGGTTACCGGTGGGCGAGGGGCAGAAACGGACGCGTACAGGTGCGCTAGCCACGCTTGACAACCTTGTTGGTGAGAGTGCCGATGCCTTCGATGGTGACGGCGACTTCGTCGCCGACGTTGAGGGGGCCGACCCCTTCCGGGGTGCCCGTGAGGATGACGTCGCCCGGAAGCAGGGTCATGGCCTCGGAGATGTTCGCGATCAGGTCCGCGATGGGCGTGATCATGTCCGACGTGCGGCCGAGCTGGCGCTGCGCGCCGTTGACCGTGCACTGGATGGTGAGGTCGGAGGCGGCCTTGAGGTCCAGGTCCGTCTCGACCCAGGGGCCGAGCGGGCAGGACGTGTCGAAGCCCTTGGCGCGGGCCCACTGCTTCTCGCGCTTCTGCACGTCGCGGGCGGTCACGTCGTTGGCCGCGGTGTAGCCGAGGATCACGTCGTTCGCGCGCTCGCGCGGGACCTCGCGGCACATGCGGCCGATGACGACGGCGAGCTCGGCCTCGTGGTGCAGTTCCTCGGAGAAGGAGGGGTACTGGATGGCGTCGCCGGGGCCGATCACGGAGGTCGAGGGCTTGAAGAAGGCGAAGGGGGCGTCCGGGACCTCGTTGCCCAGCTCCTTCGCGTGCTCCGCGTAGTTGCGGCCGAAGGCGATGACCTTGTTCGGGAGCACGGGGGGCAGCAGGCGGACCTTGCTGACCGGGACCTTGGTGCCGCTCAGCTCGAAGTCGGCGAACGGGATGCCCTTGATGATGTCGAGCACCAGTTCGTCGGGCTTGTCGCCCTCGACCGCGCCGAAGGCGACGTTTCCGTCGATGGAGAATCTGGCGATCCGCACGGGTGGCTGCGCCCCTTTGTCACGTTCTGCGATGGGCCCGGGATTGGGTCGACCGGGCTCCAGGCTATCGCTTCGGGGGTTGACAGGCCGGGCGGCCTCAGGCGGCGGGGACGACCTCGGGGGCGACCATGAGGATCGTGCGCTTCGGGTTGGCCGTGTTCGACGGGAGGTCGACCGAGTGTTCCGGGAGGGCGGGGGCGGCCTGGAGCTCGTCGGCGTCCTCGAGGTGCGCCAGCGTGGTGCGGCGCGGGTTGGCGATCTTGTGGAACATGGTCGTCGTCTTCATGAGAGTGCTCAGGAACCTTCGGTCGTCGGATGGGCCATCCCTGCAAAGCGTCAGGCTAAACATCTGATTCCCGTCGAAAGCCGGGAAGTTGTGATCGTCCTTGTGTGAGTTTGCTCACGAGGGGGTGTCCAAATGGGGCTTTTCGGGCGGCCGATCAGGCATGGAGAACCGGACATTCCGTACCTGAAGCCGCCATTCCGCTCCCGATCATGGCGACTGGGACACCCCCTGCCCGTACGTACAACGTCCCTGATCGTCCGGTTTTCCCTAGATCATCTTCCACACCTCGTAACCCTCCCTTCACTTGGTGTCACGGAAGATGTGCCAGATCCCGTTGCCCTTGTTGGAGATCCTGCACTGTGCTGGAATTCCCGGGACCGCCGCGGGTATCGAACCGGCGCACGGGGGCGCGCTTCAGCGCCGAGCAGCGGCGGGAAGGGGGAGCCAGCGCCGGTCACTCACGACCACAGGGGGGCGTTTCAGGTCGCCCCTCGAACTACGCCGACACCGCCTTGTCCGCTCTCGCGGACGGGCGCCTGGTCCAGAGGTTGCGACGCTAGTGCAGGGACGTAAGAACAGGGATGGCAGCGCTGCGGCGGAGCCGGAGCCGCGCGGCGGGACCGGCCCGATAGCCGGCGGTTCCCAGCCCCCGCACGCCCAGAACCCGGGACGCACCGCGTCCGTCGACGGCCCGGAGCGCGACGGGCGCCCCGGCATGTCCGAGGGCCCGACCGCCCCCGCGGCGCCGTCGGTGAAGACGAAGGGCCCCACGGGCCCCGGCTCGCGCATGGCCCTGCGCAACTGGCGCATCTCGACGCGACTGGTGTCGCTGCTCGCCCTCCCCGTGGTCGCCGCGACCTCGCTGGGCGCGCTGCGTATCGCCGAGTCCCTCGGGGACATCGAGCAGCTCGACAACATGAAGCTGCTCACCGAGATGACGAAGCAGGCCACCGACCTGGCCTCCGCGCTCCAGGAGGAGCGCGACCAGTCCGCGGGTCCGCTCGCCAACGGCGCGAACGCGAACGAGGACTTCAACATCAAGGCCGCGCGCGAGAAGACCAAGCGCGCCCGCGACACGTTCCTGCAGAGCACGACGGACATCGAGAGCGACGGCGGCGCCGGCAGCCTCAACGGTGTGCGCGAGCACGCCGTGCAGATCGCCCGTGACCTCATCGGTCTGAACGAGATCCGCCAGGACGCGTACAAGAACCCGAAGAACTCCTCGCAGACCGTCGAGGCGTACTCGCGCATCATCAACCAGCTGCTCTCCCTGTCGACCGACATGGCGCAGGCGACCAGCAGCCCCGAGATGATCCAGCGCACCCGCGCGCTGGCGGCCTTCTCGTCCGCCAAGGAGTACGCGTCCGAGCAGCGGGCCATCATCGCCGCCGCGCTGCCGCCCAACGGCAAGAGCTACGGCTCGCTCTCCGAGACGGACCGGCAGTACGCCAAGGCCGCGCAGGAGAACCAGGACTCGCAGCTCGACTCGTTCAAGAGCGTCTACGGCAACGTGGCCGCCGAGGAGCTGCTCAAGCCCCTCGACGAGAACAACGCGACCATCAAGGCCGCCGACAGCTACGCCGAGCGCGTGCTGCGCGACCGCAACGGTCTGCGCACCCAGGACAAGCGCTCGTACCGCGACTGGGTCGACGCCGACAGCTCCCGCATCCAGCAGATGTCCAGCATCGAGCTGACGCTGCTCAACGAGATGGAGCAGCAGGCCCGCGAGCTGCGCAACGAGTCCGAGCGCTCCGCGATCATCAACGGTGCGCTGATCCTCCTCGTGCTCGGCGTCTCGCTCGTCGGCGCCTTCGTCGTGGCGCGGTCCATGATCCGCTCGCTGCGCCGGCTGCAGGACACCGCGACCAAGGTCGCCCAGGACCGTCTGCCCGAGCTCGTCAAGGAGCTCTCCGAGTCCGACCCGCAGGACGTCGACACGTCCGTGGAGTCGGTCGGTGTGCACTCCCGAGACGAGATCGGCAAGGTGGCCGCGGCCTTCGACGAGGTGCACCGCGAGGCGGTCCGCCTCGCCGCCGAGCAGGCCCTTCTGCGGGGCAACGTCAACGCGATGTTCACCAACCTCTCGCGCCGCTCGCAGGGCCTCATCCAGCGTCAGCTGTCACTGATCTCCGAGCTCGAGTCCCGTGAGGCCGACCCGGACCAGCTGTCCTCGCTGTTCAAGCTCGACCACCTCGCGACCCGCATGCGCCGTAACGGTGAGAACCTCCTCGTCCTCGCCGGTGAGGAGCCCGGCCGTCGCTGGACGCGGCCCGTGCCGCTCGTCGACGTGCTGCGTGCCGCGGCGTCCGAGGTGGAGCAGTACGAGCGCATCGAGCTGGCCGCCGTGCCGGCCACCGATGTCGCCGGCCGCGTCGTCAACGACCTCGTGCACCTGCTCGCCGAGCTGCTCGAGAACGCGACCTCGTTCTCCTCGCCGCAGACCAAGGTCAAGGTCACCGGTCACGCGCTGCCCGACGGCCGTGTGCTGATCGAGATCCACGACACGGGTATCGGTCTGTCGCCCGAGGACCTCGCGGCGATCAACGAGCGGCTCGCGTCGCCGCCCACCGTGGACGTCTCGGTGTCGCGCCGCATGGGTCTGTTCGTGGTCGGTCGTCTGTCGCAGCGTCACGGCATCCGCATCCAGCTCCGCCCGTCCGACTCCGGTGGTACGACCGCGCTGGTCATGCTGCCCGTGGACGTCGCGCAGGGCGGCAAGAAGGCTCCCGGCAAGCCGGCCCCCGGCCAGTCCGGCGGTCCGGCCGCCGCGCAGGCCGCCGCCGGTGTCGCGGCCGCGCGCCGCGGTGTGCAGGGCGGCGGGGCGGCGGGCGGCTCGGCGAGCCGGCTCGGTGCCGGTCCGTCGGCGGCACGTCCGCAGGTCGGCGCCGGTGCCGGTGGCCCGCGTGCGGCGCTGCCCAGCCGGGACGGCGGTCCTACGGGGCCGCAGAACCCGCAGGCTCAGCAGAACCCGCAGGGCCAGATGAACCCGCAGGGCCAGCAGAATCCGCAGGGTCAGCAGTACCCGCAGAATCCGCAGCAGAACGGGCAGCAGGGGCTGCCGCAGGGGCAGCAGAACCCTCAGCACCCCCAGATACCCCAGCGCCCCCAGGCTCCGCAGCGCCCGCAGGCCCCGCAGCCCGTCCGCGCCCAGAACCCGCAGGGTCCGTCCAACACGGGCAGTCTCTTCGACTCCGGCATGCGAGGTCCGGTCCCGCCGCAGCAGCGCACCCACGCCGACCCGAACGGGCCGGCCGCGCAGCAGCCGCAGGGCGGCCGTCCGGTGCTGCCGCCGCGCGGCGGTCCGCGTGCCGAGCTGCCGGGCGGCAACCCGCAGCCCCGCACGCCCAGCTGGAGCGACGAGAACGCGCAGCCGCACCTCGACGCCCCGCGCGGTCACGACGAGCCGGACTCCACGACCCAGTTCCCGCCGGTGCGTGACGACCGGCAGGGTCCGGGCGCCACGGCCGAGTTCGCCCGTCCCGACTTCGACGCGCCGCGGCCGGCTCCGGTCCAGGACCAGGGCACGGGCGCCTTCGCCCGCCCCGACGTCTACGGCGGCGTGCCGAACGGTCCGGCTCCGCAGACGAACGGGTTCCACGACCCGTCGTCCACCGGTCAGTTCGAGCGTCCGTTCCCGCCGCAGCAGCAGGGCATCCCGGCGCAGCCCACGCAGGACGAGTACCTGCCGCCAGCCAACGGCCCGGTCGACAACCGGACGCCGCTGTTCGACACGCTGGAGACGAACTGGCGCCAGGGCCAGCAGGAGCAGGCCCCGCGCCGGCCCCAGCAGCCCCAGCAGCCGCAGCAGCAGGACCTGCCGCAGCGCGGTGCCCCGCGCCCGGCGGAGGCCCCGCAGCAGCAGACGCCGTTCCAGCCGCAGCGTCCGCAGACTCCCGCCGCCGCGCCCTCGCGCCCGGCGACGGCCGCCGACCCCGGCCAGGACCCCGCGTCCTGGCGGCAGTCCCCGAACGACGAGCTGATGCGCCAGGCCGAGCGGGTGCGCAAGCCCGCGGCCGGCGGTGTCACCGTCTCGGGTCTGCCTCGTCGTGTCCCCCGGGCGAACCTCGTGGCGGGCACGGCTCAGGAGCAGCAGACCCAGGCGGGTCCCCAGGTCTCCCGCGCGCCCGACGACGTGCGGGGGCGCCTGACCAATCTCCGTCGGGGCATCCAGCAGGGCCGGCAGGCGAACGGCACCGGTCAGACGGGCAGCTACCCCCGCCCCACTCACCAGCAGGAGCGTTAGTTGAGTCAGATGAGCCAGGCGGCACAGAACCTGAACTGGTTGATCACCAACTTCGTGGACAACACCCCGGGTGTCTCGCACACAGTGGTGGTGTCCGCGGACGGTCTGCTGCTCGCGATGTCCGAGGGGTTCCCGCGCGATCGCGCGGACCAGCTGGCGGCCGTGGCGTCGGGGCTCACCTCGCTCACGGCCGGTGCGTCCCGCATCTTCGAGGGCGGGCCGGTGAATCAGACGGTCGTGGAGATGGAGCGCGGCTTCCTCTTCATCATGTCCGTCTCTGACGGCTCGTCCCTGGCCGTGCTCGCGCACCCCGAGTGCGACATCGGTCTCGTCGGCTACGAGATGGCGCTGCTCGTCGACCGGGCGGGCGCCGTGCTCACCCCGGACCTGCGCGCGGAGCTGCAGGGCAGCCTGCTGCACTGACGGGGGTGACGGCCGGTAACCCCGGCCACATCAGAAGTCTGGCGCACCACCCGCCACAAAATCCAGAGCGAACACCCAATCCCCTTCCGACCCACGTCCGGCCGTCACACAATCCCCCCACCGGCCCACCCTCAGACGGCAGGCCCCCGGCCCGCCGTCCCGCCCGGAGGATCCATGACCCCGCCCACCGCTCCTCACGATCCGTACGGCAGCGCCGCTGCCGACAGCTACGGTCATGAGGGCGACCAGCCGCTGGTCCGTCCCTACGCGATGACCGGCGGCCGGACCCGGCCGCGCTACCAGCTCGCGATAGAGGCGCTCGTGTCGACGACCGCCGATCCGGCGGCGCTGCAGACGCTGCTCCCGGAGCACCAGCGCATCTGCCACCTGTGCCGCGAGGTGAAGTCGGTCGCCGAGGTCTCGGCGCTGCTCTCGATGCCTCTCGGTGTGGCCCGGATCCTCGTCGCGGACCTCGCGGAGGCCGGCCTCGTCGCCATCCACCAGCCGGGTGGCGACGAGAACAACGGCGGTGCGCCGGACGTGACTCTGCTCGAAAGGGTGCTCAGTGGACTTCGCAAGCTCTGACGGCGCGACCGGGGCTCCCCGGTCGACGACCTCGGCCAAGATCGTGGTGGCCGGTGGCTTCGGCGTCGGCAAGACCACGTTCGTGGGTTCGGTCTCCGAGATCAACCCGCTGCGTACCGAGGCCGTGATGACGTCCGCGTCCGCGGGCATCGACGACCTCACGCACACCGGGGACAAGACGACCACGACGGTCGCCATGGACTTCGGCCGCATCACGCTCGACCAGGACCTGATCCTGTACCTGTTCGGCACGCCGGGTCAGGACCGCTTCTGGTTCATGTGGGACGACCTGGTGCGCGGCGCGATCGGCGCCGTGGTCCTCGTCGACACGCGCCGGCTCGCGGACTGTTTCCCGGCCGTGGACTACTTCGAGAACTCCGGCCTGCCGTTCGTGGTCGCCCTCAACGGCTTCGACGGGCACCAGCCGTACAACCCGGAAGAGGTCCGCGAGGCGCTGCAGATCGGTCCGGACACCCCGATCATCACGACGGACGCCCGGCACCGTGCGGATGCAAAGAGCGCGCTGATCACGCTGGTGGAGCACGCGCTGATGGCCCGCCTCAAGTAACGGGAAACGGTCGCAAGTAGGCCACCAAGTGACAAGATCCGTACGGTAGTTGTCAGTGGCTCCGCGCAGGCCCGTGTGGCCTTTGACACGCGGGGCCACTGTGTTCATAACGTTTCGACAGAGAATTCCACGGGCACCGACACGGGTCGCGCACACCTGGCTCCACTGTGCTCACAAGAGCCCCGCCTTTTGGCGGGGCTCGTTCTTTATGCCCGTTTTATCTGGGGGGACGGCGTCCTGGAGCTTCCGGTTCCGACTGTTTGGAAGTGCGCCTCCTGACGTGCTGGAATGCGCTGAACTGCCCAGTAAGAACGGGCCTGGAGACACACAGCGGCACGTGTAGGTGCCGACCGCCGAGAGGTTGTTGGTCGAGTGAGGCGAAGCAAGAACAGTCCCGAGCCGGCTTCGGCACGGGGCAACTTCACCCCGCCGCCGCGCACAGCGGCCGAGGCCGCACCGGTGGCCGAGGCCGCGGCGCCGGCACCGTCGGGCGGACGGATGTCGCCGCGCAACTGGCGCGTGCCCACGAAGCTGAACGCGATCCTGCTCATACCCGTGATCGTGGGTCTGGTCATGGGCGGCTTCCAGGTGAAGAACTCCATCGACACCTGGCACGAGGCCCAGGACGCCGAGAGCACGGCCCGGCTGGTGCAGGCGTCCCTGACCTACGGCAACCTCCTCATCGAGGAGCGCGACGTCACGGCCGCCCCGCTGCTCCAGGGCAAGAAGGACGACCCCAAGGTCATCGAGGCCCGTGAGGCGACGGACCGCGCCGCGACGGCCTTCCGCGCGGCCGCGCAGAACATGCCGCAGACCGAGGGCCTCAAGCGGCGCCTGGACGGGTTCAACAAGGTCGAGGGCGGCCTGGACAAGCTGCGGGCCGCCGCCTACACCTCCAAGCTGCCCGGCACGCAGACCGAAGAGGGCTACGTCCAGATCCAGCACCCGCTGATGGAGTTCGCCAACGAGCTCGGTCTGGGCACCGGAAACATCACGAGCTACGGCCGCACGGTCTACGCGATCTCGCTGTCGAAGGCGGCGCTCTCGCTCGAGCGCTCCATCGGCATGCACCTGCTCGTGAAGCCCGGCCCGACCCGGGAGAGCTTCGCCAAGCAGCGCACCGCGCTCGGCAGCTACGCCTACCTCGAGGGCATCGCCATCGAGGAGTACAAGGGCGGTGGCACCCCCGAGGACCTGGCCAAGCTCGAGCAGGCCCAGAAGCAGCTCAAGACGGACGGCGCCAAGCAGGCGGCCGCGGCCAAGGCCAAGGACCCCTCCTACGTGCCGCCGCCGGCCGACCCCACCGAGATGGTGGCCGGCATCGTCGCGATGCCGAGCACCCAGCCCGCGGCCCGCCTCGCGCTCGCGCAGGGCGGCATCACCGCCCAGAACTGGTGGGCGGTCAACACGGCGAAGTTCGACGCCTACCGCACGATCGAGTCGGATCTCGCGGACAAGGCCGTGAACGAGGCGTCCGGCATCGCCGACGACGCCAAGCAGGAAGCCATCGTCATCGGCGTCGCCGTGGTCGTCGCGCTCCTCGCCGCCGTCGTGCTCGCCGGTCTCATGGCCCGCCAGATGTCGCGCTCCATGCGCCGCCTGCGCACCGCCGCCTTCGACGTGGCCGAGCAGCGCCTGCCGATGCTGGTCGACCAGCTCTCGCGCACCGACCCGGGCCGGGTCGACACCCGCGTCACGCCCATCCCGATCACCACGAGCGACGAGATCGGCGAGGTCGCCCGCGCCTTCGACCAGGTGCACCGCGAGGCCGTCCGGCTCGCCGCCGAGCAGGCCCTGCTCCGCGGCAACATCAACGCGATCTTCACCAACCTGTCGCGCCGCAACCAGTCGCTGATCGAGGGCCAGCTGACCCTCATCACCGACCTGGAGAACAACGAGGCCGACCCGGACCAGCTGGAGAACCTCTTCCGCCTGGACCACCTCGCGACCCGTATGCGCCGCAACGGCGAGAACCTCCTGGTCCTCGCCGGCGAGGAGCCCGGCCGCCGCTGGGACCAGCCGGTCCCGCTGGTCGACGTGCTGCGCGCCGCCTCCTCCGAGGTGGAGCAGTACGAGCGCGTCGAGCTGTCCGGCGTCCCGGAGGCCGAGATCCACGGCCGCGCGGTCACCGACCTCGTGCACCTGCTCGCCGAGCTCCTGGAGAACGCGACGACGTTCTCCTCCCCGCAGACCAAGGTCCGCGTCACCGCGACCCGTCTCCCCGACGGCCGCGTCATGATCGAGATCCACGACAAGGGCATCGGCCTCACCGCCGAGGACTTCGCGGACATCAACCACAAGCTGGCGAACCCGCCGACCGTGGACGCCGCGATCTCCAGCCGCATGGGCCTCTTCGTGGTCGGCCGCCTGTCGGACCGGCACGGCATCCGCGTCCAGCTGCGCCCCTCGGGCGAGCAGGCCGGCACCACCTCGCTGGTCATGCTCCCGGACGGGATCACCCACGGTGGTGGCGGTCAGCAGGCGCACGACCAGAACGAGTTCACCGTCTCGACGATGATTCCGCAGCAGCCGGCCTTCGAGAAGGCTCCGCTGCGCACCGCCGCCGAGCTCGGCTTCGACGACAGCCGCTACGAGGTCCCGGACGACGCCCGCGAGCTCGACCCGGTCGGCCGTTCGCTGATGCGCGAGGAGCGCCGCGCGGCGCTCGAGGCCCAGGCCCACACGCCCGAACCGGGCCACTCGCCCGACGGCCGCCCGCTGTTCCGCGACGAGGTCGCCCCGCAGCAGGCGGAGCCCGACACCGCGTACGCGCCGCAGTCCGCCTACGCCGATCAGCAGGTCGGCTACGACCACGGCCAGGATTCCGGCTACGCCGATCAGCGTCAGGACGTCTACGGCGAGCAGCAGCCCGCCTACGACGGACAGTCCCAGGGCGGGTACGACGGATTCGCCGCGGGCCGACCGGGCCCGCAGGCCGGCGACCCGCACGGCCAGGTGCCGGACTACGGCCCGCACGGCGGCTATGCGGAACCGGCTCAGGAGCAGTACAGCCCGTACGAGGAGTCTGCCCCGCAGGCCGAATGGCAGGCCCAGGACGGCTATCAGGGCGAGTTCCAGGGCGGCTTCCCGGCCTCGTACCCGACTGAAGCGGAATCCGTCCAGGGCACTGACGCCGTGGAGCCGGAGAGCGTATCCTTCGACCCGCACGGTCCGCTGTCGGCCGGGCCCTCCCCCTCCGTCCCGCACGCGCTGACCGATGCAGGTCTCCCGCGCCGGGGCGGCGCACCCCAGCGCCAGGAGCCCGCGCAGGCCCCGGCCGGGGACTCCACGACCGGCGACGACACCTGGCGCTCGGCCAACGACGAGCGGTGGGAGCGTGCGGAGCAGCTCAAGAAGCCGAAGGCGGGCGGAGTCACCTCCTCGGGTCTCCCCCGGCGCGTGCCCAAGGCCAACCTGGTCGAGGGCACGGCGGAGTCGACGCCTCAGGGCGGCCCCCAGATCTCCCGCGCGCCCGAGGACGTTCGCGGCAGACTGAGCAACCTGCGCCGTGGCGTGCAGCGGGGCCGCAGCGAGGGCGGCGGCGAACAGCAGTGACGGCGGTTGCAGTACCGGAAGTCGTAGTACCAGCAGTTGCAGTACCAGCAGTGATGAAGACGAACGGCCAGGTCAGCGGGTCTCCCGATGAGCCTGACAGCACCTACAACCAGGAGCGTTAGTGTGAGCCCGATGAGCCAGGCGGCACAGAACCTGAACTGGTTGATCACCAACTTCGTGGACAACACCCCCGGGGTGTCCCACACGGTGGTGGTCTCCGCCGACGGACTCCTTCTGGCGATGTCCGAAGGGTTCCCCCGTGACCGTGCCGACCAGCTGGCGGCCGTCGCGTCGGGTCTGACCTCGTTGACCGCGGGCGCGTCCCGCATCTTCGAGGGTGGCGCGGTGAACCAGACAGTTGTGGAGATGGAGCGGGGATTCCTGTTCATCATGTCCATCTCTGACGGTTCTTCTCTCGCCGTCCTTGCACACCCCGAGGCGGACATTGGCCTCGTTGGGTACGAGATGGCACTTCTTGTCGACCGCGCGGGCTCGGTTCTCACCCCCGACCTGCGCGCGGAGCTTCAGGGAAGCCTTCTCAACTAGTAGACAAGCGGTGCGTTTTCGCGCCTCGTGGCCGTAAGGTTTCGGGACGCGGCTCCACAGTGATGGTGCCCAGCGCAGTCGGAGGAGGAGTACGTGTCTGGTTCAGCAACACCCCCGAGCGGTTCGTCCGCCAACTGGCCGCCCTATGGCCCCGCCCAGGGCCAGGCCGGCGTGGGCGGCGACGGTTCGCAGAACCGGTACGACTTCCCCGCTGCGCCCAGCCACGCCCGGCCGATGCGGCAGCCCGGTCCCTACGACCAGCCGCACGCGCCGCGCATCCAGCCTGTGCAGCCGCAACCGCGTCCCGACGCGAAGCCCGCGCCTGCTGCGAACAACCCCCTGGTGCGTCCGTACGCCATGACGGGCGGCCGCACCAGGCCGCGCTACCAGCTCGCCATCGAGGCGCTGGTGCACACCACCGCGCAGCCGCACCAGTTGCAGGGCCAACTGCCCGAGCACCAGCGGATCTGCAACCTGTGCCGGGAGATCAAGTCGGTGGCCGAGATCTCGGCCCTGCTGACCATTCCTCTCGGTGTGGCCAGGATTCTCGTCGCCGACCTCGCGGAGGCGGGCCTGGTCGCCATCCATCAGCCCGGCGGCGACGAGAGCGCCGGCGGCCAGCCAGACGTGACTTTGCTCGAAAGGGTGCTCAGTGGACTTCGCAAGCTCTAGCGGAGGGCCGGCAACTCCAAGTCGTTCCACCACGTCCGCGAAGATCGTGGTGGCCGGCGGGTTCGGCGTCGGCAAGACGACCTTCGTGGGCGCCGTGTCGGAGATCAACCCTCTGCGCACCGAGGCCGTGATGACGTCCGCGTCCGCGGGCATCGACGACCTCACCCACACCGGGGACAAGACGACCACCACGGTCGCCATGGACTTCGGCCGCATCACCCTGGACCAGGACCTGATCCTGTACCTGTTCGGCACCCCCGGCCAGGACCGCTTCTGGTTCATGTGGGACGACCTGGTGCGCGGCGCGATCGGCGCCATCGTGCTCGTCGACACCCGCCGCCTGGCCGACTGCTTCCCGGCCGTGGACTACTTCGAGAACTCCGGCCTGCCGTTCGTCATCGCCCTCAACGGCTTCGACGGCAATCAGCCGTACAACCCCGACGAGGTCCGCGAGGCGCTGCAGATCGGCCCGGACACCCCGATCATCACGACGGACGCCCGCCACCGCGCGGACGCCAAGTCGGCCCTGATCACGCTGGTGGAGCACGCGCTCATGGCGCGTCTGCGGTAGCGGAACCCGGCCCGCACGGCACATACGAGAAAGGCCCCGCCTCTCCTGGGAGAGGC
>NZ_JBHYTK010000179.1:0-15162 GCF_042749255.1 Streptomyces sp. NPDC059524
GGCTTAGGCCACGCGCCCCACCCATCGGAGCACAGGAAGGCGGGTCAGCGCAGGAACGGGTCCACGGCCACGGCCACGAAGAGCAGCGACACGTAGGTGATGGACCAGTGGAAGAGGCGCATCTCCTTGAGCTTCGCCCCGGTGACCTCGGCCTTGGCGCGGTTCTGCAGGCCGTGCGCCTCCCAGAGCCAGAAGCCGCCCGCTAGGAGCGCGACCACCGTGTAGAACCAGCCCGTGTAGCCGAGCGGCGTCAGCAGCAGCGACACCGCGACCATCACCCAGCTGTAGATGACGATCTGCTTGGCCACCACCTTGTTGGAGGCGATGACGGGGAGCATCGGCACGCCCACGCGCGCGTAGTCGTCCTTCACCTTCATGGAGAGCGGCCAGTAGTGCGGCGGCGTCCAGAAGAACATGACGAGGAAGAGGATGACCGGCGCCCAGGACATCGAGTTCGTGACCGACGACCAGCCGATGAGGACCGGAAGACAGCCGGCGATGCCGCCCCACACGATGTTCTGCGACGTGCGGCGCTTCAGGATCATCGTGTAGACGACCACATAGAAGAGGAGCGCGCCCAGGGAGAGCCACGCGGACAGCCAGTTGACCGCGAAGCCGAACAGGAGCGTGGAGATCACCGCGAGGGAGATGCCGAAGACCAGGCACTCCTTCGGGCTCACCATGCCCGTGACCAGGGGACGCTGCGACGTGCGCTCCATGAGGGCGTCGATGTCGCGGTCGTACCACATGTTGAGCGCGTTGGCGCCGCCCGCGGAGAGGTAGCCGCCGAGGCAGGTGACGAGCACCAGCTTCAGGTCCGGCACACCCTGCTCGGCGAGGAACATCACCGGAACGGTGGTGATGAGCAGAAGCTCGATGATCCGCGGCTTGGTCAGCGCCACGAACGCCTTGACACGGGCCCCGATCGGCCGTCGGCCTTGGCTGCTGCTCGTCCCGAGCGCTCCCGCTGGACGGGATTCGACGGCCGTCACGCACACCCCTGACAGAGACTCCAGCGAACCCCCGTTGCGGACCCCTTGAAGTGAAGTCCCGGTAAAGGCTCGCGCGTACCACGCCACTGTAGACGTTGCCTATACCCAGCCCTTCGCGGGGGTCGGGTCGTGTTGGGCCGCATGCCGTAGAGCGAGCGTGTCGGCACGGAGAGAAGGGGAGTTGGCCGAGCCCTCGTTCGAGCGGCCCCCATGTCACCTGAGAATCCCCGTGGATCCCTGTCAGGAGGCGGACGCGACGGAGTCCCGGCAGTCTGTAATGACTCGAAAAAATGCGTGTTCCAGCAAGGGTAGGCTCGACAACGCCCGGTGAGACCGACATCACCGGCATTGACCCGTGGAGAGGAGCCCTGACTCAGGGTGAGCACCAAGCCGACCACCACTGACCTCGAGTGGACCGATGTGGACCAGCGGGCCGTTGACACCGCTCGCGTCCTGGCCGCCGACGCCGTACAGAAGGTCGGCAACGGCCATCCCGGTACGGCGATGAGCCTGGCACCGGCCGCGTACACCCTCTTCCAGAAGGTGATGCGGCACGACCCGGCGGACGCCGACTGGGTGGGCCGCGACCGCTTCGTGCTGTCTGCGGGCCACTCGTCCCTGACCCTCTACATCCAGCTGTACCTGGCCGGTTTCGGCCTGGAGCTGGACGACCTCAAGGCCTTCCGCACCTGGGGCTCCAAGACTCCGGGCCACCCGGAGTACGGCCACACGACCGGTGTCGAGACCACGACCGGCCCGCTCGGCCAGGGTGTCGCCAACGCCGTGGGCATGGCGATGGCCGCCCGCTACGAGCGCGGTCTGTTCGACCCGGAGGCGCCGCAGGGCACCTCTCCGTTCGACCACTACATCTACGCGATCGCCGGTGACGGCTGCCTCCAGGAGGGCATCTCCGCCGAGGCGTCCTCGCTCGCGGGCCACCAGCGCCTGGGCAACCTGATCCTGCTGTGGGACGACAACCACATCTCGATCGAGGGCGACACCGAGACGGCGGTCTCCGAGGACACCGTCAAGCGCTACGAGGCCTACGGCTGGCACGTCCAGCGCGTCGAGCCGAAGGCGGACGGCGACCTGGACCACGCGGCGATCTTCGCGGCGATCCAGGAGGCCAAGAAGGTCACCGACCGGCCGTCGTTCATCGCGATGCGCTCGATCATCGCCTGGCCCGCCCCGAACGCGCAGAACACCGAGGCCGCGCACGGCTCGGCGCTCGGCGCCGACGAGGTCGCCGCCACCAAGCGCGTCCTGGGCTTCGACCCGGAGCAGAGCTTCGAGGTCGCGGACGAGGTCATCGAGCACACCCGCAAGGCGCTGGACCGCGGCGCCCAGGCCAAGGCCGAGTGGGAGAAGTCGTTCCAGGAGTGGCGCACGGGCAACCCGCAGCGCGCCGCCGAGTTCGACCGCATCCAGGCGGGCGAGCTGCCGGCCGGCTGGGAGGAGAAGCTCCCGGTCTTCGAGGCGGGCCAGGGTGTCGCGACGCGTGCCGCGTCCGGCAAGGTCCTCCAGGCGCTCGGCCCGGTGATCCCCGAGCTGTGGGGCGGCTCCGCCGACCTCGCGGGCTCGAACAACACGACGATCGACAAGACGTCGTCCTTCCTCCCCGCGGACAACCCGCTGCCGGAGGCCGACCCGTACGGTCGCACGATCCACTTCGGCATCCGCGAGCACGCCATGGCCGCGGAGATGAACGGCATCGCGCTGCACGGCCACACGCGCATCTACGGCGGCACCTTCCTGGTGTTCTCCGACTACATGCGCAACGCGGTCCGCCTGTCGGCCCTCATGTCGCTGCCCGTCACCTACGTGTGGACGCACGACTCGATCGGCCTCGGCGAGGACGGCCCGACGCACCAGCCGGTCGAGCACCTCGCCGCGCTGCGCGCCATCCCGGGTCTGAACGTGGTGCGGCCGGCAGACGCCAACGAGACGGCCGTCGCCTGGCGCGAGATCCTGCGCCGCGGCAAGAAGGAGTACGGCGTCTCCAAGCCGCACGGTCTGGTGCTGACCCGTCAGGGCGTGCCGACGTACGAGCCGAACGAGGACACCGTCAAGGGTGGCTACGTGCTCGTCGAGGCGTCCAAGGAGACGCCGGACCTGATCCTGATCGCCACCGGTTCCGAGGTGCACCTCGCCGTCGAGGCGCGCGAGACCCTGGAGGCGGAGGGTGTCGCCACGCGCGTGGTGTCGATGCCGTCCGTGGAGTGGTTCGAGGAGCAGGACCAGGGGTACCGGGACAGCGTCCTGCCGCCGTCGGTGAAGGCGCGTGTCGCGGTCGAGGCGGGTGTCGGCCTGACCTGGCACAAGTACGTCGGGGACGCGGGCCGCATCGTTTCCCTGGAGCACTTCGGTGCTTCGGCGGACGGCAAGGTCCTCTTCCGCGAGTTCGGTTTCACTGCGGAGAACGTGGTGGCCGTGGCCCGGGAATCCCTCCACGCGGCCCAGCGCTGACGCTCGTACACGACCTGTAGGAGATGCAATTTCCATGACAGACGCACTGAAGCGCCTCTCCGAGGAGGGCGTCGCGATCTGGCTGGACGACCTGTCGCGCAAGCGGATCACGTCCGGCAATCTGGCCGAGCTGATCGACCAGCAGCACGTCGTGGGCGTCACCACCAATCCGTCGATCTTCCAGAAGGCGATCTCGAGCGGTGACGGTTACGAGCAGCAGCTCGCCGACCTCGCGGCCCGCAAGGTCACCGTCGAAGAGGCCATCCGCATGATCACGACGGCGGACGTCCGTGACGCCGCCGACATCCTGCGCCCGGTCTTCGACGCGACGGGCGGCCAGGACGGCCGGGTGTCGATCGAGGTCGACCCGCGGCTCGCGCACAACACGAAGGCGACGGTCGCCGAGGCCAAGCAGCTCGCCTGGCTGGTGGACCGGCCGAACACGCTGATCAAGATCCCGGCGACCAAGGCGGGCCTGCCCGCGATCACCGAGACGATCGGCAAGGGCATCAGCGTCAACGTCACGCTGATCTTCTCGCTCGAGCGCTACCGCGAGGTGATGGACGCCTACCTCTCCGGTCTGGAGAAGGCCAAGGCGGCCGGCCTGGACCTGTCGAAGATCCACTCCGTGGCGTCCTTCTTCGTGTCCCGCGTGGACACCGAGATCGACAAGCGGATCGACGCGATCGGCACCGACGAGGCCAAGGCCGCGCGCGGCAAGGCCGGTCTGGCCAACGCGCGCCTCGCCTACGAGGCCTACGAAGAGGTGTTCTCGGGCGACCGCTGGGCCGCGCTCGACAAGGCGCAGGCCAACAAGCAGCGTCCGCTGTGGGCCTCGACCGGCGTGAAGGACAAGGCGTACAAGGACACCCTGTACGTCGACGACCTGGTCGCCCCGGGCACGGTGAACACGATGCCGGAGGCCACGCTGGACGCGACGGCCGACCACGGCCGGATCACCGGCAACACGATCGCGGGCACGTACGACCAGTCCCGCGCGGAGCTGGCGGCCGTCGAGAAGCTGGGGATCTCGTACGACGAGGTCGTGCAGCTCCTCGAGGACGAGGGCGTCGAGAAGTTCGAGTCGGCCTGGAACGATCTGCTCGCTTCTACCGAGGCGGAGCTGAAGCGCCTCGCCCCTTCGGAGGGCTGATCCCTTGACCGCACACGGAGCCAATCCGCTCCGTGACGCCGCAGACCGACGGCTCCCGCGCATCGCGGGGCCGTCGGGTCTGGTGATCTTCGGTGTCACGGGCGATTTGTCACGTAAAAAGCTGATGCCCGCCGTTTACGACCTCGCGAACCGTGGTCTGCTGCCGCCGGGCTTCTCGCTGATCGGGTTCGCCCGCCGTGAGTGGCAGGACGAGGACTTCGCGCAGGAGGTGCACGACGCGGTCAAGCAGCACGCGCGTACGCCGTTCCGCGAGGAGGTCTGGCAGCAGCTCATCCAGGGCATGCGGTTCGTCCAGGGCAACTTCGACGACGACGAGGCGTTCGAGCAGCTCAAGGCGACGATCAACGACCTCGACAAGTCGCAGGGCACGGGCGGGAACTTCGCGTTCTACCTCTCCGTACCCCCCAAGTTCTTCCCGCAGGTCGTGCAGCAGCTGAAGAAGCACGGCCTGGCGGACGCGCCGGAGGGTTCCTGGCGCCGCGCGGTCATCGAGAAGCCCTTCGGCCACGACCTCGCGTCGGCCAAGGAGCTGAACGCGATCGTGCACGAGGTGTTCGACCCGGACCAGGTGTTCCGGATCGACCACTACCTGGGCAAGGAGACGGTCCAGAACATTCTGGCGCTGCGCTTCGCCAACCAGATGTTCGAGCCGATCTGGAACCGCAGCTATGTGGACCACGTGCAGATCACGATGGCCGAGGACATCGGCATCGGCGGCCGCGCGGGCTACTACGACGGTATCGGCGCCGCCCGTGACGTCATCCAGAACCACCTGCTCCAGCTGATGGCGCTGACCGCGATGGAGGAGCCCGCCTCCTTCGACGCGGACGCGCTCGTCGCGGAGAAGGCCAAGGTGCTCGGCGCGGTCCGGCTGCCGAAGGACCTGGGCCGGGACACGGTGCGCGGCCAGTACGCGGCCGGGTGGCAGGGCGGCGAGAAGGCCGTCGGCTACCTCCAGGAAGACGGCATCGACCCCAAGTCGAAGACCGACACCTACGCGGCCATCAAGCTGGAGGTGGACAACCGCCGCTGGGCGGGCGTCCCCTTCTATCTGCGCACCGGCAAGCGGCTCGGCCGCCGCGTCACCGAGATCGCGGTCGTCTTCCAGCGCGCCCCGCACTCCCCCTTCGACCACACGGCGACGGAGGAGCTCGGGCAGAACGCGATCGTGATCCGCGTCCAGCCGGACGAGGGCATCACGGTGCGCTTCGGCTCGAAGGTGCCGGGCACGTCGATGGAGATCCGGGACGTGTCGATGGACTTCGCCTACGGCGAGTCCTTCACGGAGTCGAGCCCGGAGGCGTACGAGCGGCTGATCCTCGACGTCCTGCTCGGCGACTCCAACCTCTTCCCGCGCACGGAGGAGGTCGAGCTGTCCTGGAACATCCTCGACCCGATCGAGCAGTACTGGGACACGCACGGCAAGCCCGCCCAGTACCCGGCCGGCACGTGGGGGCCCGCCGAGGCGGACGAGATGCTCGCACGAGACGGACGGAGCTGGCGCCGGCCATGAAGATCGACCTCACGGACACCACCTCCAGCAAGATCAACAAGGCGCTCGTGCAGGGCCGCCGCGCCATCGGCACCCCCGCCGTCGGCATGGTCCTGACCCTCGTCATCGTCACCGACGAGGAGAACGCCTACGACGCGCTGCGGGCGGCCAACGAGGCGTCGCGCGAGCACCCCTCGCGCACCCTGGTCGTCATCAAGCGCGTCTCGCGCACCCCGCGCGACCGCACGACGTCGCGGCTCGACGCCGAGGTGCGCGTCGGTGCCGACGCGGGCACCGGCGAGACCGTCGTCCTGCGCCTGTACGGCGAGGTCGTCCACCACGCGCAGTCGGTGGTCCTGCCACTGCTGCTGCCGGACGCCCCCACGGTCGTCTGGTGGCCGGTGGACGCCCCGCTGGACCCCGCGAAGGACCCGCTGGGCGCGCTCGCCCAGCGCCGCGTCACGGACACGTACGCGACCGAGCAGCCGGTGCGGGAGCTGGAGGCCCGCGCGGCCGCCTACTCCCCCGGCGACACGGACCTGTCCTGGACCCGGATCACGCCGTGGCGCTCCATGCTCGCGGCCGCGCTCGACCAGGTCAGTTGCAAGGTCACCTCGGTCGAGGTCGAGGGCGAGGAGTTCAATCCGAGCTGCGAGCTGCTCGCGATGTGGCTCGCGGACCGGCTCGACGTGCCGGTGCGCCGCTCGCAGTCCTCGGGCCCCGGGCTCACCTCGGTGCGCATGGAGTCGACCTGCGGCCCGATCGTGCTCGACCGGGCCGACGGCACCCTCGCCACGCTCTCCATACAGGGGCAGCCGGACCGCGCGGTCGCGCTCAAGCGCCGCGAGACGTCCGAGCTGATCGCCGAGGAGCTGCGCCGCCTCGACCCGGACGACACGTACGCGGCCGCGCTGCGCTACGGCGTCGACCGGCTCGCGGATCCGGCGGAGGAGCCCGCTGGCGAGTCGGTGGCAGAGCAGGCTCCGGCCGGCGGGGAACCCGTACGGAAGAAGGCCGCGCCCGCGGGCAAGGCGGCCGCGAAGAAGGCTCCGGCCAAGAAGGCGGTGGCGAAGTGAGCGCGGCACCCCAACTCGTCGTCCACCGCGACAAGGAGCTGATGGCGCAGGCGGCCGCGGCCCGGCTGATCACCAAGATCGTCGACGCCCAGAGCGCCCGCGGTTCCGCCTCCGTCGTCCTGACCGGCGGCCGCAACGGCAACGGGCTGCTGGCCGCGCTGGCCGCCGCGCCCGCGCGGGACGCGATCGACTGGGGCCGGCTCGACCTGTGGTGGGGCGACGAGCGCTTCCTGCCGGACGGCGACCCCGAGCGCAACTACACGCAGGCGCGCGAGGCGCTCCTGGACAGCGTGCCGCTCGACCCGCGCCGCGTGCACCCCATGCCGGCGTCGGACGGCCCGTTCGAGGCGGACGCGGCGGCCGAGGCCTACGCGGCCGAGCTGGCCAACGCGGCCGGTCCCGAGGACCACGGGGAGGTGCCGACCTTCGACGTGCTGATGCTCGGTGTCGGCCCGGACACCCATGTGGCCTCGCTCTTCCCCGAGCTGCCCGCGGTCCGCGAGACCGAGCGCATGGTCGTCGGTGTGCACGGCGCGCCCAAGCCGCCACCGACCCGCATCACGCTGACGCTGCCGGCGATCCGGTCCGCGCGCGAGGTGTGGCTGCTGGCGGCCGGTGAGGACAAGGCGAACGCGGCCGCGATCGCCCTGTCGGGCGCGGGTGAGGTCCAGGCGCCGGCGGCCGGCGCGTACGGCCGCTCGCGCACGCTGTGGCTGCTCGACGCGGCGGCGGCCTCGCAGCTGCCGTCCTCGCTGTACCCGCCGGCGATCGCCTGACGCCGACGCCGCCGAGGCCCCGTGCCCCCTGGAGTCCGCTCCGGGGCGCGGGGCCTCACGCGTGCTGCGGCACCCGGTAGTCGGAACCGTCCTTCTCGCGGACGAGGAGGCCGTCGATGACGCAGTAGCGGCGCAGGGCCGCGGTGTCGTCGTGGACGGTGCGCAGCGCCTCGTTGACCTCGGTCTCGCTGTAGGTGCGGTTCGCCTCGAAGAGGGTGTCCGTGAGGTGCACGAGCAGGTCGTGGCGCACGGTGGGGCGCACCGGGATCGCGGTGAGGCGGCCGCGCGCGAAGAAGCCGGCGAGGTGGCGCGGGACGCCGGTGGCGGACTCGGCGGTGCGGGCCCTGCGGAAGACCTCGGGCCCGGCGCGCAGCGAACCGTCGTCGAGCCGCTGGACCAGGCCCGCCGCGAGGAGTTTGCCCAGGTGGCGGCGGGCCGCCGGGGAGTCGGCCTCGCTCGGCGGGAGGTCGTCGAGCACGATCCGCGCGTACAGCTTCAGTCGTTCGGGGTCGGCGAGGGCCGACATGAGGTGGTCCACGGGGGTGCCTCCCGGCAGGGTCACGGACCCGCAGTCTGGCCCGCCGGACGGCACTCCCGCACCCGATTAACCCAATTCGTCAGCGCCCGCGCAGTTCCCGGTACTTGGCGACGAGGGCCTTGGTCGAGCCGTCGAGCCCGGGGACGTCCGCGCCCTCGGTCAGGGCGGGTTCCACGCGCTTGGCGAGGACCTTGCCGAGTTCGACGCCCCACTGGTCGAAGGAGTCGATGTTCCACACCGCTCCCTGGACGAACACCTTGTGCTCGTAGAGGGCGACGAGCTGGCCGAGCACGGACGGGGTCAGTGACGTGGCCAGGATCGTGGTGGTCGGGTGGTTCCCCTTGAACGTCTTGTGCGGGACCAGCTCCTCGGGCACACCCTCGGCGCGCACCTCGTCCGGGGTCTTGCCGAAGGCGAGCGCCTGGGTCTGGGCGAAGAAGTTCGCCATGAGCAGGTCGTGCTGGGCGGCGAGTCCGGGCTGCAGGTCGGCGACGGGCTCGGCGAAGCCGATGAAGTCGGCGGGGATCAACTTCGTGCCCTGGTGGATCAGTTGGTAGTAGGCGTGCTGCCCGTTGGTCCCCGGGGTGCCCCACACGACCGGCCCGGTCTGGTACGTGACGGGCTCGCCGTCGCGCTGCACCGACTTGCCGTTCGACTCCATGTCGAGCTGCTGGAGGTAGGCGGTGAACTTGGACAGGTAGTGGGAGTACGGCAGCACGGCGTGCGACTGGGCGTCGTGGAAGTTGCCGTACCAGATGCCCAGGAGGCCCATCAGGAGCGGCACGTTGGACTCGGCGGGCGCGGTGCGGAAGTGCTCGTCGACGAGGTGGAAGCCGTCGAGCATCTCGCGGAAGCGCTCCGGGCCGATCGCGATCATCAGCGACAGGCCGATCGCGGAGTCATACGAATAACGTCCGCCGACCCAGTCCCAGAACTCGAACATGTGGGACGTGTCGATGCCGAACTCGGCGACCTTCTCCGCGTTCGTCGACAGAGCGACGAAGTGCTTCGCGACGGCTTCCTGGCCGGCCCGCAGCCCGGTCAGCAGCCAGTTGCGGGCGGAGGTCGCGTTCGTGATCGTCTCGATGGTGGTGAAGGTCTTCGAGGCGACGATGAACAGCGTCTCGGCCGGGTCCAGGTCCCGTACGGCCTCGTGGAGGTCGGAGCCGTCCACGTTGGACACGAAACGGACCGTCAGGTCGCGGTCGGTGAAGGAGCGCAGCGCCTCGTGGGCCATCGCCGGACCGAGGTCGGAGCCGCCGATCCCGATGTTGACGACGTTCCTGATGCGCCGGCCGGTGTGGCCCGTCCACTCCCCCGACCTGACCCGGTCGGCGAAGGCGGACATCTTGTCGAGGACGGCGTGCACGCCCGGCACCACGTTCTCGCCGTCGACCTCGATCACGGCGTCGCGCGGGGCGCGCAGCGCGATGTGCAGGACGGCGCGGTCCTCGGTGGTGTTGATCTTCTCGCCGCGGAACATGGCGTCGCGGAGGCCGAAGACGTCGGTCGCGGCCGCGAGCTCGCGCAGCAGGCGCAGCGTCTCGTCGGTCACGAGGTGCTTGGAGTGGTCGATGTGCAGGTCACCGACCTCGAGGACGGAGCGCGTCGCGCGCTCCGGGTCGGCGGCGAACAGCTCGCGCAGCCGGACCTCGCCCAGCTCCTCACGATGCTTGACCAGCGCCTGCCACTCGGGCGTCTGGGTCGGTGCTGCCTGCCTGTCGGACGCGTTCATGCCTGACTTCAGCCTTCTCTCGTACCCGCGTGCGTGTGATGCCCCGCAACTGTCGACCAACCTAGTTGATCAGGGCGGTCCGGGCCTTTCGGCGGCGCGCTCGGGCCTGCGCTCCCGGGCATGCGAAAGGGGCCGGGCACCCTGTCGGTACCCGGCCCGTACGGCTGGTCAGATCTCGCCCCGCAGCTTCGCGAGCGCCTCGGCGAGGATCGCCTCGCCGTCCGCGTCGCTGCGCCGCTCCCTGACGTACGCGAGGTGCGTCTTGTAGGGCTCGGTGCGCGGCGGGTCCGGCGGGTTGTCCCGGTCCTGTCCGGCCGGGAATCCGCACCGCGGACAGTCCCAGGTCTCCGGCACCTGCGCGTCGGAAGCGAAGCTCGGCTGCGTCTCGTGCCCGTTGGAGCACCAGAAGGAGATGCGCAGGCGTGGCGCGGACTCGCCGCGCTCGGCCTCGCCCATCGGCCCCGCCCCGACCCGACTTCCTCGGATCGCGTTGCCACTTGCCACGGTCGTAACTCCCTGCCTGATGGTGCCGCGAAGCGTGTCGGCTCGCTTCGCCGCGGAGCGCCTCAGTCTACGTAAGGCCCAACGCGCGTCCAGTGATTGGAGTTACATCCCCTCGCACAGACGCAATGCCCCATGATAGGCCGCGCCGTTGAGCGCGCACCCTACATGGGGCATTGCGTGAGGAATGTGAGATGCCGACCCGGCCGGGCCGAAGCCCCGGTGGCCGAAGGTCAGTTGTTGATCTTCATCAGGATGCCGAGCACGACGATGCACGCGAACCAGAGCAGACCGATCACGATCGTGATCCGGTCCAGGTTCCGCTCGGCGACCGAGGAGCCGCCCACGGAGGACTGCATGCCGCCACCGAACATGTCGGAGAGACCGCCGCCCTTTCCCTTGTGCATCAGCACCAGGAGCATCAGCAGCAGGCTGAAGACGATCAGGGCGATCGAGAACCCCATAACCACAGCTGGACCAACTTCCTCGGACTTGTCAGGCGGACGGGGCCGGGTGGCAGCCACCCGGCCCCGCAAGGGTACGACGTAACGCCGCTAGCGCATACTCACAGGTCGCGCGGGCGCGCGATCACTGGTCGCGGAACCGGACGATCTTGACGAACTCGTCGGTGTCCAACGAGGCACCGCCCACGAGGGCACCGTCGATGTCCGGCTTGGACATGATCTCCGCGACGTTACCGGACTTGACCGAGCCGCCGTACTGGATACGGATCTTGTCGGCGGCGTCCTGGGAGTACAGCTCGGCGAGCTTGCCGCGGATCGCCGCGCAGACCTCCTGCGCGTCGTCGGCGCCGCAGACCTTGCCGGTGCCGATGGCCCACACGGGCTCGTAGGCGATCACGATCGTCTCGGCCTGCTCGGCGGGCAGGTCCTTGAGACCGCCCTCGACCTGGGCGAGCGTGTGCGAGACGTGGTCGCCCGCCTCACGCACGTCCAGCTCCTCGCCGACGCACAGGATCGGGGTCAGGCCGTGCTTGTAGGCGGCCTTCACCTTCGCGTTGACGATCTCGTCGGTCTCGGCGTGGTACTGCCGGCGCTCGGAGTGGCCGATCGCGACGTAGGTGCACTTGAGCTTCGCGAGCATGGAGCCCGAGATCTCGCCGGTGTAGGCACCGGAGTCGTGCGCCGAGAGGTCCTGGGCGCCGTACTTGATCTTGAGCTTGTCGCCGTCGACGAGCGTCTGCACGGAGCGCAGGTCGGTGAACGGCGGCAGGACGGCGACCTCGACGGCCTCGTAGTCCTTGTCGGCGAGCGCGAAGGCGAGCTTCTGGACGTGCGCGATGGCCTCGAGGTGGTTGAGGTTCATCTTCCAGTTGCCCGCCATCAGCGGCGTGCGGCCCTCTACGGGAGCAGTCATGCGGGGTCAGTCCTCCAGTGCGGCGAGACCGGGAAGCGTCTTGCCCTCGAGGTACTCGAGGGAGGCGCCGCCGCCGGTCGAGATGTGGCCGAAAGCGTTCTCGTCGAAGCCCAGGGTACGGACGGCCGCGGCGGAGTCGCCGCCGCCCACCACGGTGAAGCCCGGAGCCTCCACGAGGGCCTGGGCGACCGCCTTGGTGCCCTCGGCGTAGTCGGGGTGCTCGAAGACGCCCATCGGACCGTTCCAGAAGACGGTCTCGGCGTCGGCGAGCTTCGAGGCGTACAGCTTGCGCGTCTCGGGGCCGATGTCCAGGCCCTCCTCGTCGGCCGGGATGGCGTCCGCGGCGACGGTGGTGGGGTTGGCCGGGGTCTTGCCCTTGAGGTCGGGGAACTCGGCCGAGACCAGGACGTCCACCGGGAGCACGAGCTCCACGCCGTTCTTCTCGGCGCGCTCCATGTACTCGGTGACGGCCGGGATCTGGTCCTCCTGGAGGAGGGAGATGCCGACCTCGTAGCCCTTGGCCTTCAGGAAGGTGTAGGCCATGCCGCCGCCGATGAGGAGACGGTCGGCCTTGCCGAGGAGCTGGTCGATGACGGCCAGCTTGTCGGAGACCTTGGCGCCGCCGAGCGCGACCACGTAGGGGCGCTTGACGTCCTCGGTGAGCTTCTTCAGGACGCCGACCTCGGTGGCGATGAGGTAGCCGGCGTAGTGGGGCAGCCGCTTCGGCAGGTCGTACACGGAGGCGTGCTTGCGGTGGACGGCGCCGAAGCCGTCGCCCACGTAGACGTCGGCGAGGGCGGCGAGCTGGTCGGCGAACTCGCCGCGCTCGATGTCGTCCTTGCTCGTCTCGCCCGCGTTGAACCGCAGGTTCTCGATGACGGCGACCTGGCCGGGCTCCAGCCCGTTCACCGCGTCGTGGGCGGCCGGGCCGACCGTGTCCTGGGCGAAGGCGACCGGCTTGCCGAGGAGCTCCGCAAGGCGCTCGGCGGCCGGGAGGAGCGAGAACTGCGGGTCCGGGGCGCCCTTGGGGCGGCCCAGGTGCGAGGCGACGATCACCTTCGCGCCGGCGTCGGCGAGGGCCTTGACGGTGGGCAGGACGGCGCGGATGCGGCCGTCGTCGGTGATCAGGCCGTCGGCCAGCGGCACGTTGAGGTCGGCGCGGACGAACACCCGCTTCCCGTCGACCGATTCGGCGAGAAGTTCCTCAATGGTCTTCATGACTCGTTTCCTTGTGAGGGCTGAGGCTTGAGGCTGACGCGCGAAGGGTCCGGACGGTCGCGCGGCGTCGCGCGGGTCCGGACCCTTCGCTCACATCTGAGTGCCTTGCTGCTCTAGAACCTTAGAGGCTCAGAGCTGGCTGCCGACGAAGACCGTCAGGTCGACGAGGCGGTTCGAGTAGCCCCACTCGTTGTCGTACCAGCCGATGATCTTGACCGTCTTCCCCTCGGCCATGGTCAGCAGGGAGTCGAAGGTGCAGGAGGCGGGCGTCGAGACGATGTCCGAGGACACGATCGGGTCGGCCGTGTAGTAGAGCTTGCCCTCGAGGGGACCCTCCTGGGAGGCCTTCTCGAACGCGGCGTTGACCTCGTCCTTGGTGACCTCGCGGTCCAGCTCGACGACCAGGTCGGTGACCGAGCCGGTCGGGACCGGGACGCGCATGGCGAGGCCGTCGAGCTTGCCCTTGAGCTGCGGGAGGACCAGGGCGGTGGCCTTGGCGGCACCGGTCGTGGTCGGGATGATGTTCTCCGCGGCGGCGCGGGCGCGGCGCAGGTCCTTGTGCGGGAAGTCCAGGATGCGCTGGTCGTTCGTGTACGCGTGGACGGTCGTCATCAGGCCCTTGGTGATGCCGAAGTTCTCGTCGAGGACCTTGGCCATCGGCGCCACACAGTTCGTGGTGCACGACGCGTTCGAGATCACGTCGTGCTTGGCCGGGTCGTACTTGTCCTCGTTGACGCCCATCACGATCGTGATGTCCTCGTCCTTGGCCGGGGCCGAGATGAGGACCTTCTTCGCGCCACCGGCGAGGTGCTTGGCGGCGTCCTCGCGCTTGGTGAAGATGCCGGTCGACTCGATGACGACGTCGACGCCCAGGTCGCCCCACGGGATGTCGGCGGGGTCGCGCTCCGACAGCACCTTGATGGTGTGCTCGCCGACGGTGATGGTGTCGGCCGTGTGGGACACGGGCTGCTTCAGCGTGCCGAGGATCGTGTCGTACTTGAGCAGGTGTGCGGTCGTCGCGGTGTCACCCAGGTCGTTGACAGCCACGATCTCGATGTCCGCACCCTGCTCGAGAAGTGCGCGGAAGTAATTGCGACCGATGCGGCCAAAGCCGTTGATGCCTACGCGGATCGTCACGAACCGATCTCCTCGTTGGTACGCCGGTTTTCGACGCCGGCGAGTTGTATGGGATGTCCCCGACCGCCTCCGACCCTACCTCCCATAAGCGATCTGAGTGACATCGAGCGCAGCTATAGCGGATACCGAGATACTTACTCGCGAGTAACGTTCAGGCGGCGGTTATTCCGGGGATATTTTCCGGCCCCCGAGTCGCTAATTGAGCGGGCACCCTTTCTGATGAGCGCTTTTACCTGAGGTGCGCCGCCCGCGCGGGCCACCCGTAGACTCCCCGTGCGCCACACGGCCGTCCGGCGCCTCACAGGTTGCGATTTCCCGGTTCCGGTGAAGCGGGCATGACGCGCGGGCGACGGTCCGGAGTTCCTCGGGCGCGGGATCGAGTACCGCAGACCAGGAACCGAGGCCCGCCAATTCCCCACCGCCGGCGCACCCTTACCGGAACCGCTCTTAAGGCGTCACAAAGCGCCACTGAAGCCCCTTGAGCCACTCTTGTCACGCCGGCATTCAGTCGCATCTGAAGTAATCCCCGCTCACTTGCGCACCAAAGTGTGAACGGGAGATCGGCGCCCGCCTGACAGCTCGCAAAGTTCGCAGAAGCGAATCAGCGGGAGGTGCGGGTGCCGGAGGAGTGCCTGGAGGCGCGCCGGAACGCGAAAGCCGGTGGTGGCGCCCTCGTGGGG
>NZ_JBHYTK010000180.1:0-601 GCF_042749255.1 Streptomyces sp. NPDC059524
GCCCGGTTCCGCCGTCTTTGCCGAACAGGCGGATCAGGCGCGCGGTCTGCTCCGCGATCCAGGGCACCGTGTCGTCCGAGTCGTTCCACCACAGCGCGAGCGCGCCCCCGGACCGCAGCACCCGGCGCGCCTCCGGCACGGACCGCTCCGGGTCTGTCCAGTGCCAGGCCTGCGCGTACGTGAGCAGGTCGAGGGAGCCGGTCGCCAGCGGCAGCCGGTTGCCGTCCCCGAGCACGAGCGGCACGTCCGGCAGCCGGCGCCGGAACTCGCGGGCCATCCCGGGCCCCGGCTCCACCGCCACCACCCGCGCCCCGCGGCTGTGGAGGAGCCCGGTCCCCAGCCCCGTCCCGGCTCCGACGTCGGCCACCCGCGCCCCGCGCAGCGGCCGTCCGGTCGACTCCTCGATGGCGTCGAGCAGTTCGGGAGGATACGAGGGCCGGTGCGCGGCGTAGCGGGCGGCGGCCCGGTCGAAGGTGAGGCCCTGCGGCGTCGGGGTCGTCATACGGGCATCCTGCGGCGCCCCGGTCCGGGCAGGGAGCCACTACGCGTCAGGCGAACGCCGGGGGGGGGGGGGCGGGCGGGGGGGGGCGCGGCGGGGGGC
>NZ_JBHYTK010000180.1:611-15134 GCF_042749255.1 Streptomyces sp. NPDC059524
CCTCCATGAGGATCCGGTCGCGGGGGGGGGGGGGGGCCCCCCCGGCCCCCCCCGCCCCCCCCCCCCCACCCCCCCCCACCCCCACCCCCCGCCGCGCGCGCGCGCGCCCGCGGGCCCCCCCCGGGCCGGTGGTGCGGTGGGGTCAGCGCGGGGCGGACTTGAGGAGGTCGGCGCACTTCTCGCCGATCATCATCGTCGTGATGCACGGGTTGACCGTGACGAGGTCCGGCATGACCGAGCCGTCGGCGACGCGCAGGCCCTCGACGCCCTTGACGCGCAGGCGGGCGTCGAGCGGGGCGAGGCGGTCGTCGTCGGCGCCCATCTTCACCGTGCAGGCGGGGTGGTAGACGGTGTTGTGGGTTTTGTGGATGTAGTCGAGGAGCTCGTCGTCGGTGCGCACGTCCGGGCCGGGTGCCAGCTCGGCGCCCTTCCAGCCCGCGAGGGCCGGCTGCTCGGCGATGAGACGGGCCAGCTTCAGGCCGTACGTCATCACGCGGACGTCGTGCTCGTGCGTGAAGTAGCGCGGGTCGACCTTCGGCTTGTCCCGGTAGTCGCGGGTGCGCAGCCGCACGGTGCCCTTGGAGCGGGCGCGGGTCACGTTCGGGGTGAGGCAGAACGCGTTCTCGGTGGTGGGGTAGCCGTGCCGGGCCGTGTTCATGTCGAAGGGCACCGACCCGTAGTGGAACATCAGGTCGGGCCGGTCCAGGCCGGGCTCGGTGTCGTAGAAGATGCCCGCCTCCCACCACTGGCTGGACCGGGTGGGCATCGGCTGCTTCGCCTCCCACATGATGACGCCCTCGGGGTGGTCCTGGAGGTTCTCGCCGACGCCCGCGGAGTCGACGAGGACGTCGATGCCGGTCTCGCGCAGATGCGCGGCCGGGCCGATGCCGGACAGCATCAGCAGCTTCGGGGTGTCGATCGAGCCGCAGGAGACGATGACCTCGCGCCGGGCGCGGACCGTGCGGGTGTGGATCTGGTCAGGGTCGAGGTACTCGGTGCCGACGCAGCGCCGCCCCTCGAAGACCAGCTTCTTGGCGCGCACCCCGGTGCGGACCTCCAGATTGGGCCGCCGGCCCATGATCGGGTGGAGGTACGCGACCGAGGACGACTGGCGGACGTTGTTCTCGTCCGAGTTGATCTGGAACCAGTTGGCGCCCCGCACCACCGTCGTGCCCGTGTTGAAGGGCGTCGTCGGGATGCCCGCCTGCGCGCAGGCCTCCAGGAGGGCCGTGCCGCACGGGTCGTCGGCGCCCTTGAGGGTGCGCAGTTTCACCGGGCCGGAGCGCCCGTGGTGGTCACCGGGGGCGTCGTTGTTCTCGAGGCGCCGGTACAGCGGGAACAGGTCGGCCGCGGTCCAGCCCGTACAGCCGCCGGCGGCCCACGCGTCGAGGTCCTCGGCGGGCGCCCAGAAGGCGATGCACGAGTTGTGCGAGGAACAGCCGCCGAGCACCTTGGCGCGGGCGTGCCGCATGAAACTGTTGCCGCTGGACTGCGGTTCGACCGGGTAATCCCAGTCGTAGCCGGACTCCAGCAGGCCCATCCAGCGGTCGAGCCGCAGCACGTTGTCGTCGCCGACGTCGCTCGGCCCGGCCTCCAGGACGCAGACCGTGACGTCCGGGTCCTCGGTCAGGCGGGCCGCGACGACGTTGCCCGCGGTGCCGCCGCCGACGACGACGTAGTCGAAGACATCGGTGGCTGTGGTGGTGTCGTTTCCGGCATCGGTGCTCATCGGGTGGTGACCTCTTCCGGGTGGGCTTCGGGGAGGGAGGGAGCGGCGGACTCCGAGGCCCGCGCGGCGTGTTCGGCGAGGACGCAGGTGCGGTGCCGCTGGACGAACCAGTAGTAGGCGAACCCGCCGGCGGCGATCACGCCGACGAACAGGAACGCGCCCCAGCGCAGGTACCAGTGGAACGGGGCGGTGGCGTTGTAGACGGCCGCGCGGGGCCAGAGCAGGTTGACGGTCATGCCGGTGCCCCACAGCACGGCGATGATGTTGACGGGCAGTCCCCAGCGGCCGAGCGAGAACCGGCCGCCGTCGGCGGGCCGCCACTTCCCGCGCAGCCGCGCCACCAGCATCGGCCCGGTGACCAGCAGATACGCGATGTAGATCATCACGATGCCGATGCTGGTGACGACCGTGAAGATCTGCGGCTGGCGGATGTTCACGACGAGGATCCCGAGCGACAGCACCCCGATGATCACGGCCGGCGCGACCGGTGTCCTGAAACGCGGGCTGACCCGGGCGAGCAGCGAGGACGCGGGCAGGTTGTTGTCCCGGGACATCGCGAACGCGAGGCGGATCGCCGCCGTGTGCACGGCCAGCGCGCACACCGTGACCGCGATCAGCACGCACCACAGCATGGCCTTGCCGGCCGTCGGGCCGAGCACGTCGAGCACCACGTACTGCAGTCCGTCCGAGGAGAGCTTCTCGCCGTGCAGCGTGGAGACGCTCATCAGGGCGAGCAGCAGGATCAGCCCGCCGAGGACGAACGAGGCGACGATCGAGCGGATGATGGCGCGCGGCGCGTTGCGCGAGGGGTCCAGGGACTCCTCGCCGAGCGAGGACGCGGTGTCGAAGCCGTACATGACGTACGCGGAGGCGAGCGAGGCGACGAGGAAGGCGCCGAGATAGCCGAAGGACTGGCCGTCCCCGGTGTGCGCGGTCTGCGTCACCACCTGCGGGCCGCGCACGATGTGCACCGCGAACAGGACGATGAGGACGACGGTGGCGATCAGCTCGATGAAGACACCGGCCGTGTTGATGGTGGCCATGAGCTTGACGCCGAACGCGTTGACGAGCGTGGTGAAAAGAATCAGTACGGAAGCGAGGATCACGGCGTTCGTGGCCACGTCGTACGTGCCCGTGCCGTCCCCGACGAACTGGAAGAAGGACGAGATCTGCGGCAGCGTCAGCTGGTAGGCGAGGGCGACGGCCGCGATGGACACGACCGAGGCGAGGAGCATCATCCAGCCGGCGAGCCAGCCGATGTGCGGATTGCCCACCTTCTTCGCCCAGTTGTAGACCGACCCGGCGACGGGGTAGCGGGCGGCCAGCTCGGCGAAGCACAGGGCGACCATGATCTGGCCCGCGAACACCATGGGCCAGGACCACCAGTAGGCGGGGCCGCCGTTCGCGTAGCCGAAGTAGAAGAGCTGGAAGGTGCCGGTGAGGATCGAGATGTAGCTGATGCCCGCGGCGAACGTGTGGAAGCTGCCGAGCGTGCGCTTGAGTTCGGGCCGGTACCCGAACTCGGCGAGCTCGCTGTCGTCGGACGTGCTGCCGTCGGAAGTGCTGTCGTCAGAAATGCTGCTGTCGGAAGTCGGCTTCATCGACGTCTCCTTGAGTGGGGGAGTCACGTCTGGATCAGGCGAACCAGCCCTGCGGCTCGGGGCGGGTGTTGCGCCAGATGTGCTTCGTCTCGCGGTACTCCGCGAGCCCTGCGGGGCCCAGCTCACGGCCGGTGCCCGACTGCTTGTAGCCGCCCCATTCGGCCTGCGGGACGTACGGGTGGAAGTCGTTGATCCACACCGTGCCGAGCCGCAGACCGGCGGCGACCCGGCGCGCCTTCGCCTCGTCGCTGGTCCAGACGGCGCCGGCCAGCCCGTAGATCGTGTCGTTGGCCAGGCGCACCGCCTCGTCCTCGGTCGTGAACCGCTCCACCGTCAGGACCGGGCCGAACGACTCGTCCTGGACGACCGACATGGAGGCGGCGCACTCGTCGAGCACGGTAGGCGGGAAGAAGTGGCCCTTCTCGTACGCCGCCCCGTCCGGCCGGGCGCCGCCGCACCGCAGCACCGCCCCCTCCGCGACACCTCGCGCGACGTACGCCTCGACCTTCTCCAGATGACCCGCCGAGATCAGCGGACCGGTCTGCGCCCGCTCGTCGAACGGGCCGCCGAGCCGGATCTCCCGTGCCCGGCGCACCACCTCGTCGACGAACCGGTCGTGCAGCGCATCCTCCACGAGCAGCCGCGCCCCGGCCGAGCAGACCTGCCCCGAGTGCAGGAACACCGCGGTGAGCGCCATGTCGACGGCCGTGTCGAAGTCGGCGTCGGCGAACACGATGTTGGGGTTCTTGCCGCCCAGTTCCAGCGCGACCTTCTTGACCGTGCCGGCGGCGGCCGCCATCAGCAGGCGTCCGGTGCGCAGGCCGCCGGTGAAGGAGAGCAGGTCCACGTCCGGGTGGTCGGCGAGCGGGGCGCCCGCCTCGGGCCCGGCGCCCAGGACCAGGTTCGCGACACCCGGCGGCAGCCCGGCCTCCTCCAGGAGCCGCACGAGGTGGATCGCGGTGTGCGGGGTCAGCTCGCTCGGCTTGAGGACGAAGGTGTTGCCGGCGGCGAGCGCGGGCGCCACCTTCCACGCCGTCTGGAGCAGCGGATAGTTCCACGGCGTGATCAGCGCGCAGACACCGACCGGCTCGTGCACGACGTGGCTCTCGGCGTCGGGCACGCCCGTCGCGACGACACGGCCGTCGTCGATCGCCGCGAGCCGCCCGAAGTAGCGGAAGCAGTTCACGATGTCGTCGATGTCGTACTCGCTCTCGACGAACCGCTTGCCCGTGTCGAGGGACTCGGCGCGGGCGAGCACGGCCTTGTCCCGGGCCAGCAGGTCCGCGACGCGCAGCAGCAGGTCGCCGCGCTCGGCGGCCGCGGTGCGCGGCCAGGGCCCCGTGTCGAAGGCGCGCCGGGCGGCCGCGATCGCCTCCAGGGTGTCCTTGGGCCCGGCCTCGTCCACGACGGCGACCAGCGAGCCGTCGGCGGGGCAGCGGATCTCCCGGGCGCGCCCCTCGCGCGCGGAGGTCCAGGCGCCGTCGATGTAGAGGTCAGACATGGTCCACCCCCAGCTGCCGGGTGAGCCATTCGTGGAAGATCGTGATGTGGTGCTCGGTCGGCACCAGGACACCTCCGTCGCGGTAGGCGCGCGAGGACATCGCGGGCTGGGTGCGCTCACAGGCCTCGAAGTCCTGGAGGTTGACCCGGTGGAACAGCTCCACCGACTTCGACACGTCGGCGCCCGACTCCACGACCTGCGGGGCGTACAGCCAGTCGCACTCGATGATCGTGCGGTCCTCGGACACGGGGAACATGCGGTGCAGGATCACGTGGTCCGGCACCAGGTTGACGAACACGGTCGGTTTGACCGTGATCGCGTAGTAGCGGCGGTCCTGGCCGTCGGCGACCTCCGGCAGCCGCTCGAAGCCCTCGCTGCCGTCGACCGTGAAGCCCAGGACATCGTCGCCGAACTCGGCGCCGTGGCCCACGTAGTACTGCGCCGCGTAGCCGTCCGCGAACTCGGGGAGCACCTCGGTGAGTTCGGGGTGGATCGTCGCGCAGTGGTAGCACTCCATGAAGTTCTCGACGATCAGTTTCCAGTTGGACTTCACGTCGTAGGTGATGCGCTTGCCGAGCGCCAGTTCCTCGGTGCGGTACTGGTCGATGGCGGCCACGTCGCCGAGCCGTTCGACGGCCGCGCCGATCACCGTCTCCTCGAAGGAGGGCGGTGCGTCGGCCAGGCACACCCAGGCGTAGCCGAGCCATTCCCGCAGCGCGACCTTCACCAGGCCGTACCGCGCGCGGTCGACGTCGGGCATCTTCGTCAGGTTCGGGGCCGCGACGAGCTTGCCGTCGAGGTCGTACGTCCAGGCGTGGTACGGGCACTGGAGGTTGCGGCGCACCTCGCCCGACTCCTCGGTGCAGATCCGGGCGCCGCGGTGCCGGCAGGTGTTGAGGAAGGCGCGCAGCTCCCCGGTGCGGGACCGGGTGATCAGGACGCTCTCCCGGCCGATCTGCACGGTGCGGAACGCGCCGGGCCTGCCGAGGTCGGCGCTGCGCACGGCGCAGAACCACATGGTCTCGAAGATCCGTTCCTGCTCCAGTCGGAACAGGCCGGGGTCGGTGTAGTAACGCCCGGGCAGGGTGGACACCAGGCTGGGGGCGACGGGGGTCGTCGTCACGTGCGTACTCCTCAGGCGGGCGCGGCGGCGAGGCGGTTGGGGTCGAACAGCTCGATGGGGTGCTCGGTGGTGCCGCTCAGGGCGAGGTCGGCGACGATCTCGCCGACCACCGGCACGAACTTGAACCCGTGGCCGGAGAAACCGCAGGCCACGGTGACGGAGTCGGGGTGTTCGGGATGCCGGGCGATCACGAAGTGTTCGTCGGGCGTGTTGGAGTACATGCAGGTCGCGGCCTTCAGGAAGGTGCCCGGCAGGCTGGGGATCCGGCGGGACATGTGCTCCGCCATGGCCTGGATCTCGCCGGCGTGCACCTCCCGGTCGATCGTCTCCGGGCTGCATGCGGTGCCCTTGCGGAAGAAGGCGACCTTGGCGCCGAGATCCGGGCCGTCGATCGACGGGAACCCGTAGATCTGCACGCCCCGCGCGTCCTCCCAGATGTAGACGGGATGCCGCTCGGGGCGGAAGGGCTCCACGCCGCCGGTGGGCTGGAACCAGTACATGACCTGCCGCTCGATGCCGAACGGCACCCCGAGGTCGGTGAGCAGCTGCGGCGCCCAGGCACCCGGGCAGATCACCAACTGGCCCGCGGTGTACGTGTTCTCGGCGGTGTGCACCCGCACGCCGCCGCCCGGGAGGGGCTCCCAGCGGGTCACGGGTTCGTTGAAGTGGAGGTCGGCGTCGTTGCGGGTGGCGAGCTGGAGGTGGGCGACGACTGTGTTCTCCGGGCGGACGAGGCCGGCGCGCGCCTCGTACAGGGCGATCTCGTCGTCGTTCGGGTTCAGGGTGGGGAAGCGGCGGCGGATCTCGTGTGCGTCGAGGAGCTCGTGCGGCAGGTCCCACTGCCGCGCCGAGCGCACCGAACCGGCGACGGCGCGCGCCTCGGGCCGGCCGAGCATGAGGCCGCCGCACAGGGTGGCGACCTCCCGGCCGGTGGCCCGCTCCAGCTCCTCGTACAGCTCGTACGAGCGCAGCAGCAGCGGCACGTACGCGGGGTCCTCGAAGTAGGCCTGCCGGATGATCCGGGAGCCGCCGTGGCTGGACCCGTGGTGGTGGGCGGGGCCGAACTTCTCCAGGCCGAGGACACGGGCGCCGCGCGCCGCCAGGTGGTGGGCGGCGGCGCTGCCCATGCCGCCGAGTCCGATCACGATCACGTCATGGGTGGGGGACATTCCGGATGCCTCCGGGGATCGCAGGGCTGGGGATCGCAGGGGGAGGGTTCAGCGGCGGATGCGGGTCATCTTCGGGTCGAAGAGGGGTTCCTCGGCGACGGTGGCCGGGACCTTCTCGCCGAAGTACTCGACGTGCACCCCGGTGCCGGGCTCCAGCGGCGGCAGCCACGCGTACGCGACGCAGCGGCCCAGGGTGTAGCCGTAGGAGGCGCTGGTGACGTACCCGGCGGGGGCGCCGTCGACGTGGACGGGCTCCTTGCCGAGGACGACGGCCGCCGGGTCGTCCAGGAGCAGCGCGGTCAGCTTGCGGCGCGGCTGCTCGGGGAGGGCCTCCAGGGCGGCGCGGCCGACGAAGTCGCCGCGGTCCATGCGGACGGCGAAGCCGACCCCGGCCTCGTACGGGGTGTGCTCCTCGGTCATGTCGTGGCCCCAGGAGCGGTAGCCCTTCTCCAGGCGCAGGCTGTTGAACGCCGAGCGGCCGGCCGCGATGACGCCGTGCTCCTGTCCGGCCTCCCACAGCGTGTCCCACAGGCGCAGGCCCAGGTCCGCGGTGGTGTACAGCTCCCAGCCCAGTTCACCCACGTACGACAGGCGCATCGCGGTGACCGGGACGTGGCCGAGGTAGGTCTCCTTGGCGCGGAAGTAGCCGAAGCCCTCGTGCGAGAAGTCGTCGCGGGTCAGGGGCTGGACGAGGTCGCGGGCGAGCGGACCCCACACGCCGATGCAGCAGGTGCCCGACGTGATGTCCCTGACCTGCACGTCGCCGGGGGCGTGGCGCAGCAGCCAGTCGAGGTCGGCGGGGGAGTTGGCGCCGACCTGGAAGCGGTCCGGGGCGAGCCGGGCCACGGTGAGGTCGGAGCGGATCCCGCCGGACTCGTTCAGGAGCAGGGTGTAGGTGACGGCGCCGGGCTTCTTGGCGAGGTTGTTCGACGTCATGCGCTGGAGGAAGCCGAGGGCGCCGGGCCCGGTGACCTCCAGACGGCGCAGCGGCGTCATGTCGTACAGGGCGACCTTCTCGCGGGTGACCCGGGCCTCGGCCGCGGCGATCGGCGACCAGTGGCGGGCCGCCCAGGCGTCCCGCTCGGGCACGTCGGCCGCCAGGTGGGCGTTGGCCTCGTACCAGTGCGGGCGCTCCCAGCCGCCGCCCTCCAGGAAGTGCGCGCCGAGCTCCTGCTGACGGGCGTAGAAGGGGGAGACCCGCAGCGGGCGCGGCTGCTCCATCGTCTGGAGCGGGTGGACGACGTCGTACACCTCGACGAACTGCTGCGCGCCCCGGTCGTGCACGTAGGCGGGGGAGCGCTGGGCGTCCTCGAACCGGGTGAGCTCGCATTCGTGCAGGTCGATCGAGGGCCGGCCGTCGACCATCCATTCGGCGACGGCCTTGGCGACACCGGCGGAGTGGGTGACCCACACGGCCTCGGCGAGCCAGAAGCCGCGCAGGTCCCGGCTCTCGCCGAGGACCGGCATGCCGTCGGGCGTGAAGGAGAAGACGCCGTTGAAGCCCTCCTCGATCTCCGCGTCGCGCAGCACGGGGAGCAGCCAACGGCAGTCCTCCCAGCTGGGCGCCCAGTCCTCCTCCGTGAACGGGTACGAGGAGGGCATGTCCATGTTCTTGGCGCGGGCGGCGTCGTAGCCGGGCACCGCGAACGGGTCGACGGGCAGCGGCTTGTGGGCGTAGGAGCCGATGCCGATGCGGTCGGTGTGCTCGCGGAAGTACAGATCGCGGTCCTGGAAGCGCAGGATCGGCTTCGAGGCCTCGGTGCGCGGGTCGTTGACGCCTTCGAGCGCGGGCAGCGGCGTCGTCTTCGCGTACTGGTGGGCGAGTGGCAGCAGGGGGATGTCGATGCCGGCCATGCGGCCGACGACGGGGCCCCAGAAACCGGCGGCGGACACGACGTGGTCGGCGGGGAACGTGCCGCGGTCGGTGACGACGCCGGTGACCTTGCCGTCCTCCTGCTCGATGCCGGTGACGGTGTGGCGCTCCAGGAAAGTGGCGCCGCGCCCCTGGGCTCGGGTCATCTGCGCGCGGGAGGCGAGCAGGGCGCGGGCCAGGCCGTCGTCGGGGGTGTGGAAGCCGCCGAGGACCTTCGACTCGTCGACGAGCGGCCACAGTTCCTTGCAGCGGGCGGCGGAGACCAGCTCGCCGCGTACGCCCCAGGACGCGGCCCAGCCGGCCTTGCGGTGCAGGTCGGCCCAGCGTTCCTCGGTGGTGGCCAGCTCCAGGCCGCCGACCGGGTTGAAGCAGGAAAGCCCGTCCACTTCCAGGGAGTTGAACTTCTCCACGGTGTACTGGGCGAACGCGGTGAGGGTCTTGGACGGGCCGGTCTGGAAGACGAGGCCCGGGGCGTGCGAGGTGGAGCCGCCGGGAGCGGGCAGCGGGCCCTGTTCGAGGACGGTGACGTCGGACCAGCCGCGGGCGGTGAGCTCGTCGGCGAGGGAGCAGCCGACGATGCCGGCGCCGATGATCACGACGCGGGGGCCGCGGGCGGCGGCGGATCCGGGGGTGCTGGACGTGCTGGACATGCCCCTCCTCGGGTGGTGGGGACGGCAGGGAGAAAGGTGGCGGTCTCCCGCCTCCGGGGAGGCGGGAGCGCGCGTCAGGCCGTGGGCACGTGGGGCCGCTCGGCGGCGACCGTGGTGTGCGCGCCGTGGCCGGTGTGGACGACGGTGTCGTCCGGGAGGGTCAGCAGCCGGTCGCGGATCGAGGCCACGATCGTCGGCGCGTCGGAGTACGAGCGGCCGGTCGCGCCCGGGCCGCCGTGGAACAGGGTGTCGCCGGTGAACACGGCACCGAGCGAGGGGACGTACAGGCTGCAGCTGCCCCAGGTGTGGCCCGGGGTGTGCAGCACGCGGACCTCGGTGCCGGCCACCGACAGGCGCATCCCGTCGGCGAGTTCGGCGTCGGGCTTGCGGTCGGGGTGGACCGTCCGCCACAGCTCCTGCTCGGCGGGGTGCAGCAGGACGGGGGCGCCGCTCGCCTCCGCGAGGGCGGCGGCGGCGCCGATGTGGTCGTCGTGGCCGTGGGTGCAGACGACGGCGACGACGCGGCGGCCCGCGACGGCGGAGAGGATCGCGGGCGCGTCGTGCGCGGCGTCGACGACGAGCACCTCGGTGTCGTCGCCGATCAGCCAGACGTTGTTGTCGACGTCGAAGGTCTCGCCGTCGAGGCTGAACGTCCCGGAGGTGACCACGCGTTCGACGCGCACGGAGCCGGCGGCGGCCGCCGTCACAGGACGACCACCGAGCGCAGCACGTCCCCGTGGTGCATCTTCTCGAAGGCCGCCTCGACCTTGTCGAGCGAGATCGTCTCGGTGACGAACGCGTTCAGGTCGAGCAGCCCGTACAGGTACTGGTCGATGAGGAACGGGAAGTCGCGGGTCGGCAGACAGTCGCCGTACCAGGACGACTTGAGGGCGCCGCCCCGGCCGAACAGGTCGATGAGCGGGATCTCGACCTTCATCTCCGGGTCGGGGACGCCCACCTGGACCAAGGTGCCCGCGTGGTCGCGCATGTAGAAGGCCTGCTTGTACGTCTCGGGCCGGCCCACCGCGTCGATCGCGATGTCCACCCCGAAGCCGTCGGTGAGCGCCCGCACGGCCTCGACGGGGTCGGTGCCCTTCGAGTTGATGGTGTGGGTGGCTCCGAACTTCTCGGCCTGGTCGAGCTTCTTGTCGTCGATGTCGACGGCGATCACCTTGCGCGCGCCGTTGAGGCAGGCGCCCGCGATCGCCGCGTTCCCGACGCCGCCGCAGCCGATGACCGCGACCGTGTCGCCGCGCTGCACGTTGCCGGTGTTGACCGCGGCGCCGTAACCGGCCATCACACCGCAGCCGATGAGCCCCGCGGCCTCCGGGCGCGCGGCCGCGTCGACCTTCACCGCCTGCCCGGCCGCGACCAGGGTCTTCTCGGCGAAGGCGCCGATGCCCAGGGCCGGGGTGAGCGGGGTGCCGTCGAGCAGCGTCATGGGCTGCGTCGCGTTGCGCGAGTCGAAGCAGTACCAGGGCCGGCCGCGGCGGCAGGAGCGGCAGGAGCCGCAGGGCGCGCGCCAGGCGATGACCACGTAGTCGCCGGGGGCGACGTCGGTGACGCCGGCGCCGACCTCCTCGACGGTGCCCGCCGCCTCGTGGCCGAGCAGGAAGGGGAACTCGTCGTTGATGGCCCCTTCCCGGTAGTGCAGATCCGTGTGGCAGACCCCGCAGGCCTGCACCTTGACCAGGACCTCGCCCGGTCCGGGATCGGGAACGACGATCGTCTGCACCTCGACGGGTGCGCCCTTCTGCAGAGCGACGACGGCACGGACCTCGTGTGGCACGACCCAACCCCCTTGCTGTTGCGCATCGTACGAATCGTTGCGCTATGAGGAACGACGAGACACATCTTGGGAACGCGGCGGAAGTCCGTCAAGAGGTTGTTCTCAAGAGGTGCGAGACGGGCGGGCGCACGACCCGGCGCACCCCGGCGCATCCCGGCGCACGGGGACGGCGCGAGAACGCACGAGAACGCGGAGCCAGGCCTTCCTGACTCCGCGTTCAGCGTGCGTACGGTGTGCGGGACGTCCTCAGCAGGCGTATCCCATCCGGCGCGACAGCTCCGCCGCGGCCGCCACCGTGTGCTCGGCGACCACCGCGAGCCGCTCCTCGGTCATCCGGTACACCGGCCCCGAGACGCTGATGGCGCCGATCACCTTGCCGTCGTGCGAACGGACCGGCGCCGCGACCGCCGCGAGCCCGATCTCCAGCTCCTCCACGGCGCTGGCGTACCCCTGCCGGTCCACGGTCTCCAGCTCGCTCCGGATCGCCGCCGTGCCCACGATCGTGTGCGGGGTGAACCGCGCGAGGCTGCGCGCAGCCATCCCCTCGCGCAGGGTGGGGGGCAGGTGCGCGAGCAGGACCTTCCCGCTGGACGTGGCGTGCAGCGGGGTGCGCCGGCCGAGCCAGTTCTGCGCGGTGACGGAGGCGGCGCCGCGCGCCTGCATGATGTTGACCGCGGCGTCGTCGTCGAGGACCGCGATGTTCACCGTCTCGCCCAGCTCGTCGGCCAGTTCGCGGCAGACCGGGCCGCCCTCCTGGGAGATGTCCAGGCGCGCGGCCGCCGCGCCCGCCAGGCGCAGCATCGCGGCGCCCAGGTAGTACTTGCCGCGGTCCTTGGCCTGGCCGACCAGTCCGCGGTTCTCCAGGACGCCGAGCAGACGGAACGCCGTGGACTTGTGGACCCCCAGTTCGTCGGCGATCTCCGTCACGCCGGCCTCGCCGCGCCGCGCGAGGCTCTCCAGGACGCTGATCGCCCGGTCGACGGACTGCACGGAGCCGGCGGCACCCTTGGCCGGCTTCTCGGGGGCCGGGTCCAGGAGCTCGGACGCCTCGGAGGGCGTCCGGACGGCTCTGACGCGGCTGTTTCCGCCCGTGCTGGACTTACTCGCTGCACCCTTCCTGACCTGCTTCTTCTCGTGAGGCATAGCTGAATTCTCACCACCTGGCGGCCCTTTGGCGGGCCGCATCTGCGAGAAGCCCTTGACGCGGCGGGCATCCCGACCGGATTCTGTTGCGCATGGCGCTCTTGAGTGCGTGATGCGAAACAATAGGTTACCGGTCGGTCCAGAACAACGAGGGGGACGCATGATTCCCGTCTGCCGCCTTGAAGACCTCCCCGAGGGAGAGTCCGTCCGCATCGACAGCATGCCGCCGATCGCCGTGTTCCACACCGACGGCTCGCTGTACGCCATCGACGACACCTGCACCCACCAGGATGCCTCCCTCTCGGAGGGCTTCCTCGAGGGTTGCCTGGTCGAATGCCCGCTCCACGAGGCGTCGTTCGACCTGCGGACGGGCGTTCCCACGTGTGCCCCCGCCCGCCGCCCGGTCCGCACGCACCGGGTGACCGTCGACGACGGCATGATCCACGTCCACCCCGCGGCCGAGGAGACCACCGCGGCCTGACGCACCCCGCCCCGGAACGGCGAGCTCCACACCCCGCCGGGCGCACCACACCGCACCGCACGACGGACGCGAAAGGCAGAGACTCATGAGGACCGTGACCGTGGTGGGCGCCTCGCTCGCCGGACTGTACGCCGCCCGGGAACTGCGGGCCCAGGGCTTCGACGGCCGGCTGGTGATCGTCGGCGACGAACCGCACCGCCCCTACGACCGCCCCCCGCTGTCCAAGGACTTCCTGTCCGGCAAGGCCCAGGAGAGCGACCTCGCCCTGTCCGACGACGCCGAGACCCTCGAACTGGGCGCCGAGTGGATCTTCGGCGTGCGGGCCCGCGGCCTCGACGCCCGCGGCCGCGTGGTCCTCCTGGAGGACGGCCGCACCGTCTCCACCGACGGCCTCGTCATCGCGACCGGCGCCCGCGCCCGCCGCCTGCCCGGACCCGCCCCGGCCGGCGTGCACACGCTGCGCACCCTCGACGAGGCCCGGGCCCTCCGCGCCGACCTGCTGCGCGGCCCGCAGCGGGTCGTGGTGATCGGCGGCGGTTTCATCGGCGCCGAGACCGCCTCCTCCTGCGCCGCCCTCGGCCACGACGTCACCGTCGTCGAGGCCGCGCCTCTGCCGCTGCTGCCGCAGCTCGGCCCCGACATGGCGGCCGTCTGCTCCACCCTGCACGAGCGCGGCGGCGCCACGCTCATCACCGGGACGGGCGTCGCCGCCCTGGAGGGAGACCCCGCGGTCACCGGAGTGCGGCTCGCCGACGGCCGGGTGCTCCCGGCCGACGTGGTCGTCGTCGGCATCGGCGCGGTGCCCAACACCGAGTGGCTGGCCGGGTCCACGCTCGCCGTCCACGACGGCGTCCTGTGCGACGACGGCTGCGTCACCGCCCTGCCGCACGTCGTCGCGGTCGGCGACGTGGCCCGCGTCGCGGGCGCCCGCGCGGAGCACTGGACCAGCGCCACCGCCCAGCCCCGGGTCGCCGTACGCAACCTCCTCGCGGGCCGGACGGTGGAACACGCCCGCCCGCTGCCCTACTTCTGGTCGGACCAGTACGGCTCCCGCATCCAGTTCGCCGGGCGCCGCCGCGAGGGCGACGTGCCGCGCATCGTCGAGGGCACGATCGAGGAGGGCAGCTTCCTCGCGCTCTACGAGAGGGAGGGCCGCACGACGGCCGCCCTCGCGATGAACCGGCCCCGCCCGTTCACCCGCGTCCGGCGCGAACTGTCCCGCGCCGAGGCGCAGTCGGCGGCGCCCGCCGTCGCCGCCGGGCCCGCCGCGCCGGTCGCGGCCGCGCTCTGACCGTACGTACGCGTCTCCGTATCCCTGAGCCGAGGAGTATTCGTGCTGCACACCTCCCTGCGTGAGCTCGACCCGGATGTCGCCGCCGCTGTCGACGCCGAGCTGAAGCGTCAGCAGTCGACCCTGGAGATGATCGCGTCGGAGAACTTCGCTCCGGTCGCCGTCATGGAGGC
>NZ_JBHYTK010000181.1:0-15029 GCF_042749255.1 Streptomyces sp. NPDC059524
GGCCCGGAGGGCACGACCCTCCGGGCCTCCGCCGTACCCGCCCCACGGCCCCGCACCCCGCTCTAGGCTGACCGCATGGTGACCGAGGACCCCCACAAAACCTGGGACGCGGACGCTCCCGGCGTGCTGCGGCTGCCGTCCGGGCGGCTCGTGCGCGGACGCGGTCTGCGCCACGCACTCCCCGCGGGCCCCCTGCCCGCATACGGCGTCTATCTGCTCGGCGCGCCGCCCGAGCCCGTGGACTGGGCGTCCGACTGGCTGCGGTGGCCCGACTTCCGCCTCCCCGCCGATCCGGCCCGCACCCGCACCGTGCTCACCGACGTGCTGCGCCGCTGCTCCGGAGAGCGCGTCGAGCTCGCCTGCCTGGGCGGGCGCGGCAGGACCGGCACGGCGCTCGCCTGTCTGGCGGTCCTGGACGGCGTGCCCGCGGACGAGGCCGTCGCGTACGTGCGCCGGCACTACGACCCCCGGGCGGTGGAGACGCCCTGGCAGAAGCGGTACGTACGGAAGTTCGGCACCGCGCGAAAATGACTTGCGACCCTCCCCCGCCCTTCGGGCACCATGGGCCGGTCACCGACCCCGCATGATCTGGAGCACCCGAATGCGCCGATTCCTCGAAGCAGTTCAGCGCCCCCGCCGGACGAACACTTTCGAGGACTCGACCTTCCATGCAGCCCCAGCAACTCCGCTCCACCCTGAACATCGGGATCGTCGCCCACGTCGACGCCGGTAAGACCAGCCTCACCGAGCGGCTCCTGTTCGACACGGGCGCCATCGACCGGCTCGGCAGCGTCGACGCCGGGGACACCCGCACCGACACCGGCGCCATCGAGCGGCAGCGCGGCATCACGATCCGCTCCGCCGTCGCGTCGTTCACCGTCGGCGACACCCGGATCAATCTCATCGACACCCCGGGGCACAGCGACTTCATCGCCGAGGTCGCGCGCGCGCTCGACGTGCTCGACGGGGCCGTCCTGCTCGTCTCCGCCGTGGAGGGCGTGCAGTCCCAGACCCGCCTGCTCCTCAGGACGCTGCGGCGGCTCGGCCTGCCCACGCTGATCTTCGTCAACAAGGTCGACCGGGCCGGGGCGCGGATCGCCCCGCTGCTCGACGACATCCGGCGCCGTCTCACGCCGCACGTGGTGCCGCTGGCGGACGTGCGCGCGGAGGGGACGCCGGGCGCCCGCGTCGTGCCGCGCCCGCTCGACGACCCGGCGGTGCGGGAGGCCGCCGCGCTGACGCTCGCCGAGGTCGACGACGCTCTGCTCGCCGCACTCGTCGACGGACCCGCGCCGAGCACCGGGACGGTTCGCCGGACCCTCGTGAGGCGCACGGCGCAGGGTCTGGTCCATCCCCTCCTCCTCGGCTCCGCGATCGGCGGGCAGGGAGTCGGTCAACTGCTCGACGCGGTAAGGGAGTTCCTTCCGCCCGCGCCGGTCGCGGAACCCTGCGACGGCCCCTCGGGCACCGTGTTCGCCGTGCACCGGGGGTCCGCCGGCGAGCGGATCGCGCATCTGCGGATGTACGAGGGCGAGGTGCGGGCCCGCCAGGACGTGACGCTGCTGCGCAGCGACGCCGACGGGGGTACCGAGCGCCGGCCGGGGCGGATCACCGGACTGCGGGTCGTCGGGGCGCCCTCCGGTGACGGTGTCGAAGTGGCCGGGCCGGGGCAGATCGCCGAGGTGCGCGGGCTGCACAGGGTCCGGGTCGGGGACCGGCTCGGGGCGCCGCGGGCCGGGCGGGTGCGCTTCGCTCCGCCGACGCTCGAATCGGTCGTGCGGGCGGTCCGGCCCGGTCAGGGCGCGGCGCTGCGGGCCGCACTGCTCGATCTGGCCGACCAGGATCCGCTGATCCACGCGCGGGCCGCCGAAGACGGCGCGACCGCGCTGCTCCTGTACGGGGAGGTGCAGAAGGAGGTCCTCGCGGCCACCCTGGCGCAGGAGTTCGGCATCGAGACGGTCTTCGAACCCAGCCGGATCCGCTGCGTGGAGCGGCCCCTCGGGGTCGGTATGGCCGTCGAGGAGATGGGCCCGCACAGCGCGACGAGGCTGCCCGCGACGGTCGGGCTGCGGGTCTCGCCGGGGCCGCGGGGCTCCGGGCGCGTCTTCTCGTACGACACGGAACTGGGCGCGCTCCCCCGCGCCTTCCATCAGGCGATCGCCGACACGGTGGAGAGCGTGCTGGCGGAGCGGGGCGGGCCGCACGGCTGGCCGGTGACGGACTGCCGGGTCACCTTGACGCACTCGGGCTTCAACTCGGTGCAGAGTGTCGCCGGGGACTTCCGGGTGGTCACGGAGCTGGTGGTGCGGCGGGCGTTGGAGCGGGCCGGGACCGGGGTCTTCGAGCCGGTGCACACCTTCGAGGCGGAGGTGCCGCTGGACGCGCTGGCCCCGGTGACCGGAGTACTGGCCGCAGCCGGAGCCTCGTTCCGGGAGACCGTCGGAGGGCAGGAGTCCTGGGTCGTCCGGGGCGAGATCGTGGCTCGGCACGTACGGGAGGTCGAGGTGGCCCTGCCCGGGCTGACCCGGGGCGAGGGCGTGTGGTGGTCCCGCGTCTCGGGAGACCGTGCCGTCGAGGCCCACATCGCGGGCGCGGGCCCCGGCCTCCCGGCCCGGACACCGGCGGCGCCGTAACGGGTCGGCGGGGTGGGCAGGCGCGGTGCGCTCGCCTCTGAGGGGTCCCGGGCATCGGAGCCCTCGGAGGCGAGCGTGCAGACTCCGGCCTCCCCGCCCGAGGGCCAGCCACACGGTGACCGGCGGGGTGGCCCTGTGCCCTGGTCCCGCCACTGAGGAGGACCAGGGCATGGACACCCGCATCGCGGTGCCGGACCCCGGCCACCCGGCCAGAACTTCGGGCGCGCCCTGCCCCCAGAGGTGACAGGGTCTGATGGCCCCGCCCACGGGTGGGACCACCAGACATCGGCGTCCGCGTGCCCGGTGCCCGCCGGCCAGAACATCGGCCGCACCCCGCGGTGCGGTGGAACCACCAGATGACTTCGGCGTCCGCGGCGCCGGTGCCAGACGGCCAGAACGCCGGCCGTGCCAGCGGTGCGCCTGGCCCGGGCTGCCGACCGAAGGGCGGCCGCACCTTGGAAGACGAGGGTGAGGGCGACCGGCGGCCCTGTATCCCCTGGGAACCCTGGCCCGCCCCCGGCCCACCGGGCCTGGCATCCCGCCGCACCCGCGCCCCGCAGGGCCCCGGAAAGCCCCCGCCACTCGGTCCTGGTTGACCTTGACACGGTGGCAAGGTCTTCACTGCGTGCCGAGGAGGTGGTCCCATGACCACGGCACGGCAGGACACGGCAGCGCTGCGCGCGCTCCGGGCGCTGGAGGACGGGCGGTCGTCCGTACGGCTGCGGGCGGCTCTCGCGATCGGGTCGGCGCCCGATCCGATCTTCGTCGGCCCGCTCGTCGAACGGTGCGCGATCGAGCCCGAGTTCTTCGTCCGCGACATGCTGACCTGGGCGCTCACCCGCCACCCGGTGGACCTGACGTTCCCCGGGCTGCTGGCGGAACTCCGTTCGGCGCGGGCGCAGGCCCGCAGCCAGGCGCTGCATTCGCTGTCCAAGATCGGGGACCCGCGGGCCTGGCCGGCGATCACCCGGGCTCTGCTGACCGACGCCGACGACGACGTCGCGCGCAGCGCCTGGCGGGCCGCCGTCGTGCTCGTGCCCGAGGACGAGGGGCCCGGCCTGGCCGCGGTTCTGGCGACCCAGCTCGGACGCGGCACGCGGGAGACCCAGCTGAGTCTGAGCCAGGCGCTGGTCGCCCTGGGCGAGGTGATCGAGCCGCTGCTGCGGGACGCGGCCGGGGCGGAGGATCCGGACGTGCGTGCGCACGCGCTCGCCACCCGGCAGCTGCTGCGCGATCCGGACGCCGGATTCGAGTCGGCGATCGAGGAGGCCCGGCGGATCGTGGCGCTCGCCGGCGCCCCCGGGACGGACAATGGGGCCTGTGCTGATCGGTGAGGTGGCGAGAAGGTCCGGCGTCAGTGCCCGCATGCTGCGGCACTACGAGTCCCTCGGGCTCGTGCGGCCTTCGGGCCGTACGGGTTCGGGCTACCGGGAGTACGGCGCGCAGGACATCCGGCGGATCTTCCACATCGAGAGCCTGCGGTCCCTGGGCCTGTCGTTGCGGGAGATCGGGCGCGCGCTCGACGACCCCGGTTTCACTCCCTCGGCGCTCGTCGGCGATCTCGCGCGGCAGACCCGGGAGCGCATCGCGGCCGAGACCGAACTGCTCACGCGGCTGCGGCGGATCGATGCCGCTGACCCCGCCGGCTGGGAGGACGTCCTCCAGGTCGTGGCGCTTCTCCAGGCCCTGGGGTCGCAGAGCGCCGACGCCCGTCAGCGCGCGGCCCTGTCCTCGGCCGGCGGGGTTCCGGTGCCGGTGGAAGCGCTGGCGGAGGCGGCGCTGAGCGAGACGGATCCGCACGTCGCCGGCGCCCTCCGGTGGGCGCTGTCGCGTTCGGGCGACGGCGCCGCCGCGCTCCTCGCGGAGGGCCTCGCAGATCCCGCCACCGCGGTGCGTGTACGGGCCGTCCGGGCGCTCGCCGAGTTGTCCGGGGACGCACCGGTCGCGCATCTGCGGGAGGCTCTCGCGGACCGGGACCCGGAGGTCAGCGGGTGCGCGGCGCTGGCGCTCGGGACGCGCGGGGCGGCCGAGGCGGTCCCGACCCTCGTCGAGATGGTCGTGGCGGGCCGGAACGACACCGACGCGGCCGACGCGCTGAGCGCGCTGGCGAGCGACACGGTGACGGCCGATCACATCGCGGCGCGGATCGTCGACCGGCTCGGGCACGAGGCCACGGGAGCGCCCGCGCGCGGCCGGCTGACCCAGGCGCTCGCGGGCCTCACCGGGGAGACGGCGTCGCGGGCCCTCGGGGAACTGGCCCGGGACGAGGATCCCGCGGTCGCCCTGACCGCCGCCTATCTCCTGCGGCTGCGCGCCGCGCCGTGACGGCGCGTTCGTCAGGTCACAGCGGGTCCCCGAGCGGCCCGTGCTCCTCTTCCAGGGCGTCGGCCCAGTGCGCGGGCCAGTCCGGTTGCGTACCGTCGGCGTCGGTGAACCCGTACTCCTTGTACAGGCCCCATGTGGCCAGGGCCTGCCCGGTCCTGGCCATGACGTCGGGGTCGGCGGCCAGTGCCGCGACCGCGCGTCCCAGGTAGGCCGGGGTCTCGGAGGCGGCGAAGTTCGGGTCCTTGGCCGCGCCGTCCCGCCAGTTGGCCTCGGTGACGCCGAAGCCCTCCAGCATGGCCTCTGAACGCAGGAAGCCGGGTGTGACGGCCACGGCCGCGACGCCGTGCTCCTCGAGTTCGGCGGCCTGGGCCACCGCGAGCCGGATGACGGCCGACTTGGCGAGGTCGTAGAAGAACGAGCCCCGGTAGCGGGCGGTGTTGCCGTCGGTGACCTCCACCACCAGGCCGCTGCGGCGGGCGACCATCAGCGGGAGGGCGAACCGGCTGGTGATCACGTGGGTCTCGACCGCCTGCCGCAGCAACCGGAGTCCGGTGTCGAGGTCCTGCTCCCACAGCGGATGCGTCCAGTCGGTCAAGGGGTCCCCGCCCCATACGGAGTTGACGAGGACGTCGAGCCGCCCGTCCTGTTCGGCCGCGATGCGCTCGACCAGGGCGCGGACCTCGTCCGGGCGGCTGTGGTCGGTGCGGACGGGGACGCCGAGGCCGCCGGCGGCGGTGACCATGGCCGCGGTCTCCTCGATGGTCTCGGGGCGGTTCAGGTCCGAGCGTCCGGCGGCGCTGCTGCGGCCGGTGACGTACACCGTCGCTCCGGCGGCCCCGAGTTCGACGGCGATGCCCCGGCCGCCGCCTCGGGTGCCGCCGGCGACCAGGGCGACCTTGCCGGTCAGCGGCCGTGCGTTCCTCGTCATGGTTCCCCCGGGTCGTGGTCGTGGCGGGGTGGGCGATGAGGGTCCAGCACGTGGGCGAGCTCCTGCCGGAGGCGCTGTCCGAGGGTGCCTCGGCGGTCGAGGGCCCAGTTCAGGCCCGCGCCGGAGACGATCGCCTGGACGGTGCCGGCGAGGGCGGTGACGTCCGTCCCGGCCCGGAGTTCGCCGCTCGCGAGGGCCTCGGTGAGCAGTTCCTCGACGGCGCGGCCCCGGGCGACGTGGATGGTCAGGGCGTGTGCGCGGAACTCCGGGTCGGTGAGGTCGATGCACAGGAACGCGAGGTGGTTGGCGTAGGTCTCGGGCGTGGCCATCGCGGACATCGGCTCCACGACCAGCGCCGTGAGCGCCTCCAGCGCCGACGCGTGTGCGGCGCGTACGTGCGCGGGCAGCGCGTCGGCGTCCTGCGCGGACTGCTCGGCGAGCGCGAGGAGCAGTCCGCGTTTGGAGCCGAAGCGCTGCACGAGGGTGCCGGGGACCAGTCCCACCTCGCGCGCCACGGCGGCCAGCGTCAGCCCCACCGGGCCGACCCGGCCGATCACGTCGGCGGCCGCCCGGAGGATCACCGCGTCGTCGACCCCGCGAGGACGTCCCGCCATCACCACTCCCTCAATTAATAAATGCTCGTTCATTCATTAAAGGGTGCGAGCGGCCGCACGGCAAGACCGTGCGGCCGCTGAGAAGGATCCGCCCGCCGCTGTCAGCGCGCGGTGGCGATGATCACGGTGGCGGCGAGGTCCTCGTCCTCGGCGAGGGTGGGGTGGAGACCCGCTTCCGTGACCGCCCGCAGCGCCGCGTCGGACTGGCGGGCGCTGGTCTCCATGAACGCCCGGCCTCCGGGGGCCAGCCAGGTGCGGGCCTCCACGGCGACGCGGCGGAGGATGTCCAGGCCGTCGGTGCCGCCGTCCAGGGCCATGCGACGCTCGTGGTCGCGGGCCTCCGGCGGGAGCAGGGGGATGTCGTCGGTGGGGACGTAGGGGCCGTTGGCGATGAGGATGTCGACCCGGCCGACGAGGGAACGGGGCAGCGGGTCGTACAGGTCGCCCTCGTGGACCTCGCCGCCGAGCGGGGCGAGGTTGCGGCGGGCGCAGCGCACGGCCGCCGGGTCCAGGTCCGCCGCGACGAGCCGCGCGGGGCGGCGCCCGGCGAGGAACGCGGCGACGGCGCCCGTGCCGCAGCACAGGTCGACGACCACGGCCCCGGCCGCCGTGCGGGCCGCGGCCTGACGGGCCAGGAACTCGGTGCGGCGGCGCGGCACGAAGACGCCGGGGTCGACCTCGACGCGCAGACCGCAGAACTCGGCCCAGCCGACGACGTGCTCCAGCGGGAGCCCGGCGGCCCGGCGTTCCACCATGGCGGCCAGTTCGGCGTCGTCGCGGGCGGTGGACAACAGGATGCGTGCTTCGTCCTCGGCGAAGACGCAGCCGGCGGCGCGGAGCGCGGACACCACCCGGTCGGCGCCGGGCAGCAGGAGGAGCGGATCAGACATGGAAAAGCGTGACCTCTCGGGAAGCCGATGGGGCTCCCGGCCGCCGCAGCGCCGTCGGACCGCTCAGTGGGAGCGGACGCGGCGCACGGCAGGAGGCGGGAGCTCCCGACCTGACACTGCGGTGATCGGACCCACCTCCTCGTTCTCTCGTTCACGGCCTGTACGGCCCGGTCACATTACCCCACCGCTCCCCCGTCGGCGGGGGACGCACCGCCCGCACGACCCTCGCCCCGCCGGCCCTGCCGGGCATATCGTTGACTGAGGGGACCTTTCGGACGCCTGGGGGTGTCATGGTCCAGGAACTCGTCGTGGCGGGTGCGGCCGCGGTGTCCGCCTGCATGGTGTACGTGGCGGCCGCGGCCCGCGTGGTGAAGCAGTACGAGCGCGGTGTCGTGTTCCGGCTCGGCAGACTGTCCGGCGGGGTCCGGGAGCCCGGGTTCACGATGGTCGTGCCCGGCGTCGACCGGCTGCGCAAGGTGAACATGCAGATCGTCACGATGCCGGTGCCGGCCCAGGAAGGGATCACGCGGGACAACGTGACGGTGCGCGTCGACGCCGTCGTCTACTTCAAGGTCGTGGACGCGGCGAACGCGGTGATCGAGGTCGAGGACTACCGGTTCGCGGTCTCGCAGATGGCGCAGACCTCGCTGCGGTCCATCATCGGCAAGAGCGACCTCGACGACCTCCTGTCGAACCGGGAGAAGCTGAACCAGGGCCTGGAGCTGATGATCGACAGTCCGGCGATCGGGTGGGGTGTGCAGATCGACCGGGTGGAGATCAAGGACGTGTCGCTGCCCGACACCATGAAGCGGTCGATGGCCCGGCAGGCCGAGGCCGACCGGGAGCGCCGGGCACGGGTCATCAACGCGGACGCGGAGCTGCAGGCGTCGAAGAAGCTGGCCGAGGCCGCCAAGGAGATGGCGGAGCAGCCCGCCGCGCTCCAGCTGAGGCTGCTGCAGACCGTGGTCGCCGTCGCGGCCGAGAAGAACTCGACGCTGGTGCTGCCGTTCCCGGTGGAGCTGCTGCGGTTCCTGGAGCGGGCGGCTCAGCAGCAACCCGCTCTGTCCGAGCCGCAGTCGCCGCCGCCCGCACAGCCGTCTCCGCCGCCCGAGGTCGAACCGTAGGGCTGCGGGCGCTACTTGCCCGTGAGCCGTTCCATCAGGGAGATCGCCTCGGCGAGGGTGCGGCGCTCGTCCGCGTCGAGGGCCGCGTCCACCGCTCCGGCCAGCCAGCCGTGCTTGGCGGCGCGGACCTCGTCGAGGACGGCGCGGCCCTCTTCGGTCACCGACACGACCGACTGCCGTCCGTCGTCCGGATCGGGCGCGCGCGACACGAGGCCGCGCTCCTCCAGCGCTCCGACGGTGAGCCGCATGGACTGGGGGCGTACGTACTCGGCGCGGGCGAGCGCGGCGGTCGTCGCCGGGCCTTCCATGGCGAGCCGGGCCATGACGGTGCGCTGGGTCGGGGTGAGGAGGCTGTCGGGCGACGCGGTGCGCAGGCGGCGGGCCAGCCGGCCCACGGCGGTCGCGAGGTCGGCGGCGATCCGCTCGGTGGGCGGGTCCTCGGCCGTGCGGCCCTGCGTTCCTGGCATGCGCCCACGGTACGAGGCGGACGTGAGGCCTCACAAGCCGCGCCGGCTGCGCCGCGGCGGGCCGGGTCAGCCGGCGGCGATGGCTCCGAGCAGGGTCCGCGCGCACAGGTCGCGCACCTGGTCGCGGGGCAGGCCGGGCCGGTCGAGCCAGTCCAGGCAGACGGCGACGAGGAACGCGAGCCAGCCGCGGACGGCGATGCCGAGCGTGTCGGGTGCGGGCAGCCGGCCGGCGAGCTGCGGGTCGGCGGCGAGGGCCGCCCTGATCTGCGCCTCGTGCGCGGCGAGGCCCTCACGGTAGACGGCCCGCACGGTCGGGTCGCCCGCCGCCTCGGCGCGGTGGAAGGCACGGAATCCCTCGGCGTGGGTGGCGACGTAGTCGAGGAAGGTGTCGAGACCGGTGCCCAGCTGGTCGAGGACGGGGACGCCGGGGACGGCGGCGGTCAGCCGCAGCATGCGCTCGCTCTCGCGCCGGACGACGGCCGCGAAGAAGTCCCGCTTCGTCGGGAAGTAGTGGTAGAGCAGCCCGCGCGAGACGCCGGCGATCTCGGCGACCTGCTCGATCCACACGTCGTCGTACGGGTGCTGGGCGAACAGCCGCGCCCCGACGCCGAGCAGTTGCTCGCGCCGCTCCTCGGTGCTGAGCCGGCGGCGCGCCGTGCGCTCCCCCGACGTGCCCGTTCCCCCTCGGTCCGTCGCCATGAGGGGCACTCTACTGCGGCTGCGCCGGGCTACTTGACGTGAGTTCAACAACAGGCCCAGACTGTGGCGCATTATTGAATCCACGTCTAACAAGGTGCTCGGGTCCGTTCAACGGGCGGCCGGCGCAAGGGAGATGGGCACGATGGCGCAGGTGACTCAGGCGCCCGGCGGTGTGCTGCCGCGGGGTTTTCGCAGTGCCGAGCAGGGCTGGCCGCGCCTGGACCGGATCCCGCACCCCTCGCGCCGGGTGCCGCTGATCGGTGACGTGGTGGGGGCGAACGTCCGCACGCCGATCCAGGACTCGATGCGGATCGCGGCCGAGCTGGGCACCATCTTCCGGCGCAAGGGCTTCGGCAAGGAGATCGTCTTCGTCTGGGGCGCCGGTCTCGCGGCGGAGCTGGCCGACGAGTCCCGGTTCGCCAAGCACGTCGGGCTGGGGGTCGCCAATCTGCGTCCGCTGGCGGGCGACGGCCTGTTCACGGCGTACAACCACGAGCCGAACTGGCAGCTGGCGCACGACGTCCTGGCCCCCGGCTTCAGCCGGGACGCGATGGCCGGGTACCACCCGCTGATGCTCGACGTGGCGGGTCAGCTGATGAGCGCGTGGGACGCGAGCGAGGCGGCGGGCCGCAGCGTGGACGTGCCGGTCGACATGACGAAGCTGACGCTGGAGACGATCGCTCGGACCGGGTTCGGGTACGACTTCGGCTCGTTCGAGCGGGACTTCGACCAGGAGGGCCCGCATCCGTTCATCTCGGCGATGGTGGGCGCCCTGTCGTTCGCCCAGCGGCGCAATGTGGTGCCGCCGCTCCTCTCGGTGCTGCTGCGGGGCGCGGAGCGGCGCAACGCGGCGGACCGCGCCTATCTGAACCGCACGGTCGACGAGGTGATCGCCGCACGCCGCGCGGCCGGCGACGGTCCGGGCGATCTCCTGGACCGGATGCTGGAGGTGGCGCATCCGGAGACCGGTGAGCGGCTCACGCCCGAGAACATCCGCCGGCAGGTGATCACGTTCCTGGTCGCCGGTCACGAGACGACGTCGGGCGCGCTGTCGTTCGCGCTGCACTATCTCGCGCAGCACCCGGACGTCCTCGCGAAGGCGCGGGACGAGGTCGACCGGGTGTGGGGCGACGTGGACGTGCCGGCGTACGAGCAGGTGGCGAAGCTGCGGTATCTGCGGCGGGTGCTCGACGAGTCGCTGCGGCTGTGGCCGACGGCGCCCGCGTTCGCGCGCGAGGCGGTCACGGACACGACGCTCGGCGGGGTGCACCCGATGCGGCGCGGGGCGTGGGCGCTGGTCCTGACGACGATGCTGCACCGCGATCCGGCGGCATGGGGCGAGAATCCGGAGGTCTTCGATCCGGAGCGGTTCGCGCCGCAGGCGGTGCGGGCGCGTCCGGGGCACGTGTTCAAGCCGTTCGGCACGGGGGCGCGGGCCTGTATCGGCCGTCAGTTCGCGCTGCACGAGGCGACGTTGGTGCTCGGGCTGCTGCTGCGCCGCTACGACCTGGCGCCGGAGCCGGGCTACCGGCTGCGGATCGCGGAGCGGCTGACGCTGATGCCGCAGGACCTGCGTCTGCATCTCACGCGCCGCTGACCTGCGCCTGGGTCGAATTGTCAGTGCCGTGCGCAAGAGTGGGGGCATGAACGGGACGACGAACCTCGGGCAGCGGACGACACATCACGAGCGGGCGGCCGCACAGGCGTTACTGCGCCTCACGCACACGGCGAGGGCCGCGCTGTGCGGCACGGAGCCACCGGACACGGCGTCGGTGCTCACCGTGCCGATCGCCGAGGCCGACGAGGCGCTGCGGCGCGCGGGCCTCGCGGGCAACGAGGCGTGGCTGCTGGAGCGGATCTACGGGCTGGACGCGGCACCGGGGTCCGCGTAGTGCGGGCGGCGTCGGTCTCCCCCGATGTGCGGAAGGTCGGTGACACTGGCCGTATGGAAGATCAGCTGGATCCGGGCCGTGCCGACGCCTATCTGCGCCGCATCGGGGCCGAGCGCCCCGCCGCGCCCACCGCACTGGCCCTGCGCGCGCTGCAGTACGCGCATCTGCGCACGGTGCCGTTCGAGAACCTGTCGGTGCATCTGGGCGAGGACGTGTCGCTCGATCCCGGGGCCCTGTTCGCCAAGGTCGTCGACCGGCGCCGCGGCGGCTTCTGCTACGAACTGAACGGGGCGTTCGCGACACTGCTCGACGCGCTCGGCTTCGAGGTGGCGCTGCTGCAGGCACGGGTGGCGCGCGAGAGCGGGGGCTTCGGCATCCCCTACGACCACCTCGCGTTGCGGGTGCGGACCGCCGAGGGGACGGACTGGCTGGCCGACGTCGGGTTCGGCGCGCTCAGCCATTTCCCGCTGCGCTTCGACGAGCGCGGGGACCAGCCGGACCCGGGCGGTGTCTTCCGCGTCGAAGAGGCCGCCGGGGGCGATCTGCTGCTGCGCTGCGACGGGGTGGCGCAGTATCTGCTCGACCTGCGGCCCCGGGCGCTGGCGGACTTCGAGGTGGGGGCCTGGTACCACCGGACCTCGCCCGCCTCGCGGTTCACCCGCTCCCTGGTCTGCTCGCTGCTCACCGAGGAGGGCCGCATCACGCTCACCGGCCGCACGCTCAAGACCACTTCGGGCGAGGGCCGCAGCGAGGAGGTGCTGCCGTCCGACGCCGCGGTGCTCGACGCGTACGCCCGGCACTTCGGTATCGCGCTCGACCGGGTCCCGCCCGAACCGGTGCCGTCGGGGGACTGACCTGCGGCGCCGCCGCCTGGTTATGCTGCGCGCCGGAGCTCTGCGGCACCGCGGGTGAGCGTCCCGTCCGTACCGTCTCCGTGATTGCGTACGGCGCGAGAGTTCCTTCCGTACGACGCGAGAGGCCGGCGTTCCCCGTATGACGATCCCGTTCGAACTGCCGCAGGAGGACCGGAAGCTGAGCCCGGTCACGGGCTACACCCGGGCGCACTGGGAGGCCGTCGCCGACGGGCTGCTCGGCGCGGCATGGCGCTGGGCGACACCGCGCGGCGCACTGCTCGACCTGCCGGGGGCGCCGTCCGTGTCCGGGGTCCGTTCCGACGGCCTCGAAGGGTACGCGCGCACGTTCCTCGCGGCCGCGTTCCGGGTCGCGGGCTCCGACGGCAAGGATCCGCACGGCTGGCTCGACCGGTACGCGGAAGGGCTCGCCGCCGGCACGGCCACGCCGGGGCGGGACGACGCCGAGTCGTGGCCGCTGATCCTTGACCATCATGTGCAGGGCCAGCCGATGGTGGAGTCGGCGTCGGTCGCGCTCGGTCTGACGCTGACCAGGCGCTGGCTGTGGGACCGGCTCGACGACGGGGTGCGGGAGCGGACCGAGGCCTGGCTGCGCGGGGCGCTCACGCACACGCCCGCGCCGAACAACTGGTACCTCTTCCCGTTCACGGTCGCCTCGTTCCTCGAGGCGGTGGGCCGCGGCGACGCGGTGACGGCCCGGGCGAGGGAGCGCGCGCTCGGCCTGATGGAGACCTGGTACCGGGGCGACGGCTGGTACGCGGACGGGGACGGGCGGTCCTTCGACCACTACAACGGGTGGGCGCTGCACCTGTATCCGATGCTGCACGCCCATCTGTCGGGCGACGCGGAGCTCCTCGCACGGTTCGGGCCGCGGCTGCGCGAGCACCTGGAGGGCTTCTCGCTGCTGTTCGCGGGCGACGGGGCGCCGGTGCACTTCGGGCGGTCGCTGACGTACCGGTTCGCGGCGACGGCGGCGGTCGGCGTGGGCGCGCTGACGGGGCACACGCCGCTCTCCCCCGGTGCGTCGCGGCGCCTGGCGAGCGGGAGCCTGCGGTACTTCCTCGACCGCGGTGCCGTCACCGACCAGGGCCTGCTGAGCCTCGGCTGGCACGGGCCGCACGCGGCCACACTGCAGAACTACTCCGGGCCCGCGTCACCGTACTGGGCGTCGAAGGGGTTCGTCGCGCTCCTCGCGCCCGAGGACCACCCGCTGTGGACGGCGACGGAGGAGGCGGCGCCGAGCGAGGGCCCCGACCGGGTGCTCGCGCTGCCGGCGCCGGGTCTGCTCGTGCAGTCGACCGGGGCCGACGGGATCGTGCGGCTGCACAACCACGGCAGCGACCAGATCCCGCCGCACGCGGGCGAGGCGGCGTCCCAGGAGGACGCCCACTACAGCCGGCACGCGTACTCCACGCACACCGGCCCCACCTCCCTCACGAACGTCCCCGACAACCACCTGGCGGTGGAGGTCGGCGGGGCCCGCAGTGTCCGCCGCCGCATCCTGCCGCTCGGCGCGGGCCACGGGGACGGCTGGGGCTGGGCCGCGTCCTGGCACCGCCCCGTGTTCCCGTCCGGCGCCCCGATGGTGCCCGGGCTGCGCGTGGAGAGCGTGACCGTGGCCCGGGGCCGGCACGAGCTGCGCGTGCACCGGGTCGTGGGCGCGCCGCCCGGCGCGCACGTCTCGCTGACCGGCTGGGCCACCGACGCGCTCGCCTCGGAATTGACCGGCCTGCACGGCTGGGCGGAGCGCGACGCGGTACGGGCTCCGCAGGGCACGGCGTACGAGCCGTGGGTACGGGTGCCACGCCTCGCGGCGCCGGTCAAGGGCACCGGGGTCTTCGCGGCGCTCGCCACCCTGGGCGGGACGGCCGCCGAGGCCGCGCCGGCGGACGCCGTGGCCGAGGTGACGTACGCGGACGACGAGCTACGGGTCACCTGGGCGGACGGCCCGACAACCGTGATCACCTTCACGCCCGTGAGCGTGCGCTGCGCGTGAGTGCGGGGCCGGCGGCCAAGGGCCGACGTTCGGCGGTCCGCGGTCTGTAGCCAGCGGTCGCGGGTCGCCGGTCGCCGGTCGCCGGTCGCCGGTCGCCGGTCGCCGGTCGCCGGTCCCCGGCGGCCGGTCAACGATCGGCGAGCCGATTCGCTCCGGTCCGCGAGTTCGTGGACCGGGAGTGTGGGGGCCGGTCGGGTCACTCCGTCAAGGGCAGGCATTCGGTGAGCAGGTCGACGACGTCCCGCCAGGCCCGTCGCGCGTGCCGCGGGTGGTAGCCGACACCGGGGCGCACGGTGTGGTCGACCGTCGGGTGGTGGAAGGCGTGCAGGGCGCCGCCGTAGACGACGAGCCGCCAGTCGACGCCCGCGGCCCGCATCTCGGCGGTGAACGCGTCCCGTTGTGCCTGCGGCATGATCGGGTCCTCCGACCCGACCCCCGCCCACACCGGGCAGCGAATGCGCGCCGCCTCGCCCGGTCGGCCCGTGGTCAGCGCGTTGACCGTCGCGATCGCGCGCAGGTCGACGCCGGGGCGGCCGCGGTTGCCGGGGGCCGGGGCGCCCCCGGCCGGGCGCCGCGCGCGCCGGAGCGC